>JBDNDH010000077.1:0-6411 GCA_046719235.1 Thermodesulfovibrionales bacterium | reverse complement strand
GCAGAATGCAGCGTAACGGCAGCTCAGGCGGCAGTCCAAAAACTTAATCAAGGAAGGAGGCTCTTTGTTTTAATAAACACTCTATCGGCAAATTGGGGTTATAATATATAATCTTTATGGACAAGAAAGAACTTGGTTCTAAAACCGCTAAAGGTGGTTTTGCAAATGAAAAAAGTATTTGCGAAAAGTTTAATTCTTGGTTGCAGGATAGTGAAGCTCAGGAATGGCTTAAAATCATGGGCTACAGCATTGACAGGTTATCTTCAGTTAGAGCAATTCATATTCCAACCAGAATCAAAAAAACTGATTTAGATAAATTTGAGATATTTGAGAACGAATATAGAGCCTTAATGAAATTCAAAAAGGCTGATGCACAAATAAGAATAATCATAAAAATCGGCAATATTTTAAAAATTGAAAATCTATCTCTTAAAAAGGCCAATTCTGATGCAGATTATAATCAGGTAGATAAAAGAACTGTTGATGCATATCAAGAAATGTGGGGATTTGATGATGAAATTGCCTTGTGGTTAAAAATGTTCACAGGGGAAATTAATCCAAAGTCATATTCCAGATTAATAGTTAAAAAGACACTACGAGACAAAAGAAGATTATTTGTTGATGAAATGCCTAAAGAAGTTCAGGATAGAATTATTGATTTCTTCAAAAGAAACCGCATCATGATAGTAAGTGATATATTAAAAGGGAGAGGTGGTTTGTCTGCTAACTGGATGTTGGTAACCCGTTATAATAGAAATGAGAATACAACAACATGGGCACTGGAAGACATCAATACTGTAATGAATTTTTTCGGTGGTGGAAATATTGTAGTTTCACCACGAGGTAGTTTTAATATTGGTAGGATTACGGCACAAAGAAAAGGTGGAACTCCTGACCCTACAAAATTGCAGTTCAAGATAAAACCTTGTGATTTATTTGGATTGGAATAATTATGGAAGTCAATAGAGTTTATTTGGGTGATTGTATAAAAATAATGAAAGAACTTCCTGCAAATTCAGTAGATTTAGTTTTTGCAGACCCTCCATTCAATATTGGAATTAAATATGATAAATACAATGACAATCTTTCTTATGACGAGTATTACAAGTGGTCTGAAAACTGGATTGCACAAACCTATAGGATTTTAAAAAACGATGGTTCCATTTATATAGCCATGGGAGATGAGTTTGCAGCAGAAATAAATATTATTCTGAAACGCTCAGGATTTTATTTTAGGAACTGGATTATCTGGTATTATACCTTTGGACAAAATCAGAGAAAGAAGTTTAACAGGGCGCATACCCATATCCTTTATTTCACAAAAAACAGGAATAAATTTAAATTTAATTCGGAAGCCATAAGAATACCTTCAGCTCGTCAATTAGTCTATAATGACAAAAGAGCCAATCCACAAGGAAAAATTCCTGATGATGTTTGGGAATTTTCAAGAGTTTGCGGAACCTTTAAGGAACGACTTGGTGAACATCCCTGTCAAATGCCCGAATCTTTATTAGAAAGGATAATTAAAACAAGTTCAGAACCTGGAGATATTGTTTTAGACCCATTTGGAGGAACTGGTACTACAGCAATGGTTGCTAAAAAATTAAGAAGAAACTATATAACAATGGAAATTTCTGAAAACTATTATGAAATAATAATTAAAAGGCTGAATGACCAAATTGAAGAAATAAAAAGACCCTCTAAAACTAAGCACCAACATCAAAAAACATTATTTAATTTTTAACATGTCTGCTGATATAGCACTTAGTTGTGCTTGGAACATTAAGAAAAATAGGGAGCGTGTAACAAATCGCTCAACATCGGTGCTCATTACGCTCCGCTTCATTCGCAAGGGTTAGCTCATCCGTTTTATTTAAGGAGTCATATAAAAATCCCTCACCAGCCCAGCCCATCTATCTTGTTGGCTCTATGGAGATTTAAAGTTCTATCGCCGAATTTAAAGGCTGATATTTATCTTGCAAAACTGCATGATATTGTGATATTTTATTCAGCTAAAAAATTCACACGTCCAGACAAACATCCAAATGGTCCTGTGTCTCTTGGCAAGCCTATACAGACTATAAGGTTTAAGAGATTCTTCAGGTTATGGATGCATGACGGAGGTAAAAAACCAAAAGGAGGAAGTTATGCCGGTTGTAACAATGAAGGAGTTGTTGGAGTCAGGGGTTCATTTTGGGCATCAGGTTAAAAGATGGAATCCTAAGATGAAGAGGTATATCTTTGGTGAGAGAAACGGTATCCATATTATTGACTTACAGAAGACGCTAAAGGGACTTGAAGATGCGTGTATTTTTGTGAGGGATATAGCATCAAAAGGTGGCAGTTTTCTGTATGTAGGCACTAAGAAACAGGCTCAAGACGCGATAGCAGAAGAGGCTGTTAGGGGTGATGTCTATTATGTCAATAACAGATGGTTAGGCGGGATGCTTACTAACTTTTCAACGGTAAAAAAGAGTATTGAAAGACTCAAAAAGATTGAGACCATGAAAGAGGATGGGACATTTGACCTCTTAACGAAAAAAGAGGTTGCCCAATTAGAAAATGAGAGGGAAAGGTTAGACAAAAATCTCAAAGGCATCAAGACTATGACATCCTATCCTGATGTTATCTTTATTGTTGATCCAAAAAAAGAGAGAATCGCTGTGGCCGAGGCCCGTAGATTGGGTATAACCATAGTGGCACTTGTTGATACAAACTGTGACCCTGATGAGGTTGACTATGTTATACCTGGTAACGATGATGCAATAAGGGCTATAAAACTTATTGCATTAAAGATAACAGATGCCGTCTTAGAGGGTAGAGGTAGTTTGCAAAAACAGATTGAGGAGTCTACTAATGTAGATGAAAGCCAATCAGGTGATGGTTTTGAAAAAGAAAATATAGAGGAGGAAGTAAAATAATGTCTGTTTCTTCAGATTTAGTAAAACAGTTAAGAGAAACCACTGGGGCTGGTATGATGGATTGTAAAAAAGCCCTTGACGATGCAAAGGGTGATATTCAAAAGGCAATTGAGATATTGCGTCAAAAAGGGCTTGCCGCTGCACAGAAAAAGGCAGCAAGGACTGCCTCTGAGGGTCTGATAGGTTCATATATCCACATGGATAAGATTGGTGTATTGGTAGAGGTAAACTGTGAGACTGATTTTGTTGCAAGGACTGATGACTTCAGGGGTCTTGTCAAAGATATTGCTATGCATATTGCTGCTGCAAATCCTCAATATCTATCCAGAGAGGCTATTCCTTCGGATGTGATAGAAAAGGAAAAGGAGATATACAGAAAACAGATAGAGAACAAGCCTCCACAGGTTGTTGAAAAGATCGTTGAAGGCAAGCTTGAAAAGTTTTACTCAGACATGTGTTTATTAGAGCAGGTATTCATAAAAGACCCAGAGCAGAAATTGAAGATCAAAGATCTAATCACACAAAAGATCGCAAAACTCGGCGAGAATATCTTAGTGAAGAGGTTTGTTAGATTCCAGTTAGGAGAGACAGCAGGCAAGCAAGACGCATGAAAAAGACTGGATGTGTATATAGAAGGGTTCTTTTAAAACTCAGCGGAGAGGCGTTGATGGGTGATAAACCATATGGCATATCACCAGAGACTGTCTCTTTTATGGCACAGGAGATCAAGAAGGTTGCGGATCTTAATGTCCAGTTGGCAATAGTTATTGGCGGTGGTAATATCTTTAGGGGCGTCGAGGCATCATTAAAAGGGATGGAAAGGGCGTCAGCTGACTATATGGGGATGCTGGCTACGGTTATAAATGCCTTAGCACTTCAAAATTCCCTTGAGAAGCTTGATCTCCAGACCCGTGTGCAGACAGCTATTGAGATGCGTGAACTTGCTGAAACATACATCAGACGAAAGGCTATCAGACATTTAGAAAAAGGACGGATCGTAATATTTGCAGCTGGCACAGGTAATCCCTATTTTACAACCGATACAGCGGCGGCACTAAGGGCGATAGAGATTGGTGCAGAGATAATACTAAAAGGCACAAAGGTAGATGGCATATATACATCTGACCCGATAAAAGACAAGTCTGCCGAGATGTATAACGAGATATCATATATAGATGTAATCAATAAAGGGTTGAGGGTGATGGATACCACCGCAATAACCCTTTGTATGGAAAATCATCTGCCCATAATCGTGTTTAACATTAATGGAAAGGACAATATCAGAGATATAATTAGAGGTAAGCAAATAGGGACTATCGTTAAAAATTAGTTTTTTTGGAGGTGGTGACTTTATGAATATATACAGTAAAAAGGCAACAGAAAAGATGAAGTTAGCCACAGAAAATCTCAAGAAGGATTATTCCACTCTAAGGACAGGCAGGGCATCCCTTGCATTATTAGAACCTGTCTTTGTGAATTACTATGGCGTTAGAACACCATTAAATCAAGTTGCTACATTAGGAATACCAGACCCACGTCAGATAACTATTCAACCATGGGAGCAGAAGATGTTTGGGGAGATAGAAAAGGCTATACTCAAGTCAGACCTGGGCCTTACCCCTACAAATGATGGGAAGGTGTTGAGGATCAATATACCCCCCCTGACCGAAGAGAGGCGCAAGGAGCTTGTAAAGGTTGCAAAGAAGAGGCTCGAAGAGTGTAAGGTTGCGATAAGAAACATAAGAAGGGACATCAACGAAGAGATAAAAAAAGATGAGAAAGATAAGAAAATAAGCGAGGATGAGTCAAAAAAACTATTGGATGATATCCAGAAACTAACAGATTCGTTTATAGAAAAGGCTGATGAGATTTTTAGACACAAAGAAGCAGAGATAATGGAGGTGTGATTGTGGCTACTAATGTAAATCTGATGGTCAAGGTTGTTGATGCAAAGCCTATAGATATTCAAAAGGCATTAGAAACTGCAGGGATAAAGGTTAGGTCTATTATTGAGGTATATAAAGAAGAGGCTCCCTCTTCTGAATAATAAGTTTTTAAAGGGTATATAAGATGACAAAAAAAGATATAAAAAAAACAAAGAAATCTGAAGAGCAACCAAAGGTAGATGATGTAAAAATAAGGGAAGAAAACCTGAGGAAACTATTGCTACAAAAAAGAAAAGAGATAATCAATGTGGCGATGGAAGAGATAAAAAAGTTTCAATCCGATGAGAATAAACAACTCGTTGAGACGGTGCTTGATGACGGAGACCTATCAGTTGTAGACCTATCAGAGGATATCAGCCTCAAGCAATTGAGTTCTCACAGGGAAAATCTATTAAAGATTGACACAGCCTTGCAAAAATTAAAAGAGGGTTCATACGGTATCTGTGAGGACTGTGGTGAAGAAATTAGCGAAAAAAGGCTTGAGGTGATGCCTTTTGCCATATACTGCAGAGATTGTCAAGAGAAGAAAGAATTGATGAGCAAATTAGAACAGATTACTGAGCATTAAAGTCTTGAACATAACAATAAGCCTCAATTTAGCATGTTGTATTTTGCATCTTATTTAAATTGACTAATGTGCCACTATTATATCACTGCCAACTGGTTAGATAATCCCTTGCGTTGCATTAAATCTATAGATGATCCTCCAGTAAAAAAGATGATTTTGCCTCTATCTGTTTTTTTAAGGAATTATATTCTATAATGGGTTTAGAATTAAATTACAAACTTTACAATGACCTTGTTTTATAATAAATTATTATATTTAACCATATTTAAGGTTTAAGGGGGTTTAATGCCAGAAGACTTACAAAAGACAAGAGAATATACCCTTGCCAAGATAAGACAGAGCAACGATTTTCCAGCAATGTCATCTACTATCACTCTTTTAAATAAATTAGATTCAAAAGACGACCTATCCATTACTGAGTTTGCAAATGTAATACTCAAAGACCTTGCCCTAACAACAAGGATACTCAAGATTGTAAATAGTGTCCATTTTATGCAGTTTGGTGAGGTAACAACCATCTCAAGGGCTATAATATTACTGGGTTCTGAAAATGTTAAAAACCTTGCAATGACACTTATACTGTTTGATCAACTCCATAAACATAAATCAAACATACCTTTGATGGAGAACATCTTAAAGTCATTTTACAGTGCCTTACTTGCAGAAAAGATATCCTTAGAGACAAACTTTGCCGATAAAGAAGAGGCTTTTATATGTGCACTGTTTCACACCTTTGGCAAGATAATTACAGCCTTTGTGATGCAAGATAAGATTGCTGATATAGAGGAGTTTATGAAGACGAATCGGACAAATGAGTCCTTAGCATCTGCATCTGTGCTGGGTATTAGTTTTGAGGAGATTGGGGCAAGCATCGCCAGGGATTGGAATTTTCCAAGAAGGATTGTTAATAGCATGATGAAAATGTTGCCCTCAGAGTTATCAAAAAATCAAAATTACGAAGATAAATCGCCGACGC
>JBDNDH010000076.1:0-6557 GCA_046719235.1 Thermodesulfovibrionales bacterium | reverse complement strand
TTCAATAGTGTCTGCAGATAAACCTGTAATCCTTTCGGCCCCTTTATTCCAAAAGACCACCTTTCTGTTACTATCTATGCAGTATATCCCATCCTCAATACAATTCAACATATCCTTGTAAATATTTCCAAACATACGATAACCTAATCACTCCGTTAAGATTATTTGATTTTTGTGTTATTTATTAACTCTTTTATCCTTGGTATCATGAATTGTGTAGCCCTTTCACCCTCTAATATAGCCTCATGTCTTTTATCAAAATCAGCAGAACCAATATGTGAGACCTTTGGTCTAATGACGACATCTGCCTTTGATACCTGATGGTTGGCTATCCTTGAATACATTATATCAATAGACTTCATAATAGTCTCGATAATTCCATCAGGCGTATGAGTAGATGTATCACCAGAGATATCTACTGCAATTACAATATCTGCACCATACATCTTTGCAATATCTACAGCCACAGGACTAACAACCCCTCCATCAACATATGTAGCACTACCAATCCTTACAGGCCTAAATATCCCAGGGATTGCACAACTCGCCCTTACCGCCATACCAGCATTCCCTTTACCAAATGCAATCTCTTTACCAGTGGTAATATCCGTTGCAACAGCATGAAACGGTATCTTAAATCTCTCTATGGGTGTGTTCTTTACCCTACTGTTTATAAAATCCTCTAACTTGTCGCCTTTAATAAATCCTTTATCAGGTATTGATACATCCACAACATCCCCTTTGGTGATAGATAGCGCCATTGACTGAAGCTCAAAGGCGCTATAACCAAAGGCATACAGGCTTCCTACAAAACTGCCTGCACTTGTGCCCACTACCATATCAATCGGGATGCCATTTGCCTCCAAAACCTTTATAACACCAACATGTGCAAAACCTTTTGAGGCACCTGCGCCAAGAACCAATGCAACCTTTGGTCTTTCCTTGGTATCTTTAATGGTGTCTCTTGGAGCACATGATACAACAAATATCAACGATAAACTTATTAATAAAAAACGAAGAAATGTCTTTTTTAGTTTTATATTGCTATACATGGTATACCCCTTGATAAAAAATTTTAATTAGATATTTTATAAAAATTAGTAAAAAATAAACCAAAAATATTATATTAAAGGCTGAAATTTTTTAAAAAGGAGAGACAAACATGATATTAGGCAGACCTTTGTTAACTGTAGAGCAGATACAATCAAGGATATCATCCTTGGCAGATATGATAAACAAAGACTACGAAGGTAAAGAGATAGTGATAGTAGGACTTCTAAAGGGTTGTTTTATCTTTTTGGCTGATATCGTGAGGCAGATAAAGGTGCCGGTAATTATTGACTTTATGACGGTCTCAAGTTACCTGCAAACCACAACCAGCGGAGAGGTAAAAATACACTGCGACATCAGACAAGACATAGAAAATAGACATGTCTTATTGATTGACGACATCATTGACACCGGTATATCCTTAAATCTCATCAGGGAGAGGCTGTTGATGAAAAATCCTGCAAGCCTCAAGATATGCGTTCTTCTTGATAAAAAGGAGCGTCGTATTGTGGATGTGCCTATTGACTATGTAGGATTTGAGATACCAAATGAGTTTGTAGTAGGCTATGGTTTGGACTATGAGAATAATTACAGAAATCTACCCTATATTGCAATCTTCAAAAAGGCTCTTTAAAGGGATTTTTAGCAGGAGGTAAAGATATGTATGAATTGATGATTGAATCTGGCTTTTCATCAGCACATCAACTACGAGGATATAAAGGCAAGTGTGAAAATGTGCATGGTCATAACTGGCGGGTGCAGGTTTATGTGACAGCCAGCAAGGTCAATGATATTGGCATAGTGATTGATTTTAATGACCTAAAAAATATAACAAACGAGGTTTTAAACCAGTTAGATCACAAAGAACTCAACAAGATATTCCCATTTACAGAGATAAACCCTTCATCAGAAAACATTGCAAGATGGATATTCGACTGTATAAAAAAGAGGATATCCGAATATGAAAATGTAAACCTGACTGCGGTCACAGTCTGGGAGTCGGATAATGCATCTGCTACATATACAGAGGAATAGAGGATATTTGATGTGGATATAAGATTTGCCAGAAACATCGTGGAAGAAGCAGTAAAGGCTGGAGTAGATGAGGCAGAGGTATTTTTGAAGAGTTCAAAGGGGCTAACTGTTGATATAAAAGACGGTGATATTGACTCATTAGAAACCTTCCAATCCAGTGGATATGCGATACGATTGATAAAGGGCAAAAAGTGTGGTTTTTCTTTTTCCAATAAGACTCAAGACTTCCTTGATACCCTGAAGCAAACATTACAGTCATTAGACTATAGCGAACAAGATGAATATATATGCCTTCCAGAAAGCGGGCAATCTGCAAATACTAACGACACCTTGATATTTGATGATAAAATCGATAATCTCCCCATTGATGATGCCATACAAAATATAAGGGATATCGAGGCAGCTGCCTTTGAGAATAGGCTTGTCAAAAAGATACGGAAGGCCTCTGGCACCTTTGGTAGCAGTAATACAATAGTGCTAAACTCAAAAGGCTTAGAATGTGAATACAAAGCAACATTTGTAACTGCAAGCATCATGTTAGTTGCAGAAAAGGATGGAGAGAGTCATACCGGCTGGGATTATCAGACATTTAGGATATTAAAAGATATTGATTTCAGAAATATAGGTAGAAACGCAGCAGAAAAGGCAACTCTCACACTTGGCGCAAAAAGGATATCATCATTTAAGGGATTGGTATTGATGCATCCCCCAATAGTCGTTGAATTTCTTGGGATACTTGCCTCATCCTTAACCGCAGAGTCCGTTCAAAAGAATCGTTCTATGCTTGCAGGAAAGATTGGACAGACGGTTACCTCCAAAAATATCAATATTACAGACACAGCATCTTTGGATGGTAAGGTTGGGAGCAGACCATTTGATGCCGAAGGCACCCCAACGATGCAAACTGTATTAATAAAAGAAGGCATATTACAGGGCTACCTGCACAATGCCTACACAGCCAAAAAAAGATGGCCTAAGGTCAACTGGCAATGCCATTAGGGGTAGTTATATGTCGTCACCGAGTGTTGGTATAAATAACCTTGTCTTAAAACCAACGGAGGAGACAGGGACTCATGATTTCAAGAGGTTGATGTCCTATATTGACAAAGGTGTGTTTATAACAGAGGTGCTCGGTATGCATACAGCAAATCCCGTATCTGGAGATTTCTCCATAGGCATATCTGGTATATACATTGAGAAAGGAGATTACCTCTATCCCTTCAAAGAGGCAACCCTGTCTGGAAATATACTGACACTCTTTCAAAGGGTTGTTGGCATTGGAGATGATATAGCCTTCTATGGTAATATAGGCACACCATCTCTTTTGATAGAGGGGTTAGACATATGTGCTTAGCAAGGCATATCCATATGGGATTGTTTTAGGTACCAATTATATCTTTTCTGACATTTTCAGACACTTAAAAACTTAGGAGGAACGATGGATTATTTTTTAACAGAGGAACAACTCATGATAAGGGACCTGGCACGGCAGATTGCTGAAGAGAAGATAGTCCCAGTAAGGGCAGAATTAGATGAAAAAAATGAGTATCCAGCAGAGATTATAAAGGCATTAGGACAGTCCGATATGTTTGCCATATTTATCCCTGAGGAATATGGGGGTTTAGGCAAAGGCTCTTTGGAATTATGTTTAGTAGTAGAAGAACTATCACACGCCTGTTTAGGAGTGGCAACTACATACGCTGCCAACGCACTTGGTGCCTTCCCAATATTACTGTTTGGTTCAGATGAGCAAAAGAAAAAATACCTTCCAGACATCGCTAAAGGCAAAAAGACAGTTGCCTTTGGTCTCACTGAGGCAAATGCTGGTAGTGATGCTGGCGGGATTCAGACAACTGCCAAACTTGACGGCAACGAGTATGTCCTCAACGGCACAAAACAGTGGATAACAAATGGTGGCGAGGCTGATATATATACAGTGATTGCATTAACAGACAAATCTAAGGGTCCCCGTGGGGCGTCGGCGTTTATAGTAGAGAAAGGGGCTCCAGGTTTTACATTTGGTAAAAAAGAAGACAAGATGGGTATTAGGGCATCTGCCACAAGGGAGCTAATATTTAATGACTGTCGCATCCCAAAAGAAAATCTCATTGCAAGGGAAGGTGCTGGGTTTTTGATTGCCATGAAGACACTTGACCAGGCAAGGGTGGGGGTTGCAGCCCAAGGGGTAGGACTCGCACAGGGTGCATTTGATGAGGCTGTAAAGTTTGCTCGAAAAAGGGTCCAGTTTGGTCATCCTATCATAAGTTTTCAGGCAGTTCAGCATATGCTTGCAGACATGGCTATTCAGATTGAGGCAGCAAGGGCATTGACTTATAGCGTTGCCCGTTATGTAGATAGCGGTGCAAAGGATATCTCCAAGGAATCTGCAATGGCAAAGACATTTGCAACAGACATAGCGATGAGGGTTACAACAGATGCCGTTCAGGTAATGGGTGGTGCGGGATACATGAAAGAATACCCAGTTGAAAAGATGATGAGAGACGCCAAGATATTGCAAATATATGAGGGCACAAACCAGATACAGAGAAATGTCATAGGGCAGGCAATAATTAAAGAAGCAGCAAAGATGAAGGGCTAAAAGGGGAAGACTAAGACATGCTCTTGAGTGTAAATATTGATCACATAGCCACACTGAGACAGGCAAGGTTATCAAATGAACCTGACCCAGTTATGGCTGCTACATTGGCAATCATGGGTGGGGCTGATGGCATTACACTACACCTCAGAGAGGATAGAAGGCATGTAAATGATAGAGACTTGAGGCTACTCCGTGAGATTGTAACCTGCGAGCTAAACCTCGAGATGGCTGCTACCGATGAGATGGTAGATATTGCAATAAAGACCTTACCTGACCTTGTGACCATAGTGCCAGAAAAAAGGGCAGAAATCACCACAGAGGGGGGTATAAACTTTGAGGGCGTTAAAGGTAACCTAAAAGAAAAGGTTAGAAAATTGCAGGATAAGGGTATTAAGGTGAGCGTATTTATAAACCCAAATACTGCTGATATCCACACTGCAAAAGAACTGTCTTTTGATATGGTTGAGATACACACTGGTTTTTATTCAAATGCAAAGGCTGACCTAAAGGATAGGGAGTTTGAGACCATCCAAAATGCAGTAAATACGGCAAAATCCATATCCATGGTTACAAATGCAGGTCATGGGTTAAACTACTTTAATGTCTCAAGGATCGCAACAATAAAAGATATCAGGGGACTATACATTGGTCATAGCATCGTCTCAAGGGCAGTATTGGTAGGTATGGAAAGGGCAGTAAGGGACATGAATGCCCTTATTAAAGGGAGATGATTTTAGATAAATCTGAATAATAACAGGACCTATCATTATGATTTTTCTATCAATTGTTGGATCTGGTGTGATTTTAAAAAATGCTAAACAGAGACGATAATCTTTATAAAACATTATAAAAGGAGAAAGAGATGTTCGAAATAGCACAAAAGACATACATGCAAGAGGTGCATGAAAGAATTACCACAAACCCACAAGACGATGAGACAATAAGAATACTTGAAGATTTTATCTCAAGGTTTCCAGACTTTCATCCAGCGATAAACAATCTCGCCATCATATATCACGAAAAAGGCATGGAAGACAAGGCATTACAACTCTTTGAAAAGGCTGTAGAACTAGATCCAAACAATGCCAAATACCTCAAAGACCTTGCCGATTTCTATCTCGTTCAATACGGCAGGCTTGAAGATGCCTTAAGGCTCTATGTAAAGGTACTTGAGTCAGACAATGAGGATGTTGAGGTCTATCTCACATTAGGTAACATATGTGCCTATATCAAAAGATACGATGATGCACAGTTCTTTTACGATAAGGTGCTTGAGATAGAGCCATGGAATATAACCGCCATGGATAACCTTGATCTGATAGAAGAGATAAAAAACAAATCTTAAGACATTGCCATCTCATTCTCAGTTTTTAGTATCTGCCATCGTTTCTACCTATAACTCTTCGAGTTTTATAAGAGGCTGCCTTGATGACCTCGTAAACCAAACCATCTATAAAGAAGGCGACTTAGAGATAGTAGTTGTTGACTCTGCCTCCGAAGAAGATGAAGGTTTAATAGTCAGGGAATTTCAAAAAAAATACCCAAATATTCAGTACATCAGAACCCAAAATAGACAGACAGTATATGCAGCATGGAATATTGGCATAAAGGCATCGCGTGGTAAGTATATTACAAATGCAAATACAGACGACAGACACCACCATGATGCCCTTAGAAAGATGGCACAGATCCTTGAGACAAATCCTGATATTACGCTTGTATATGCAGATGTATTAGTGACCAATACACCTAACGAAACCTTTGAAAACACCAAATCAACTGAGAGATACAGATGGTTTGACTGGGACAGGGAGAAACTCCTCTTTCACGGTTGTTTTATAGGACCTCAACCAATGTGGCGTAGGATTGTGCA
>JBDNDH010000075.1:0-6559 GCA_046719235.1 Thermodesulfovibrionales bacterium | reverse complement strand
TATTGATTTTATTAAAAAAGTGGAATCTAAATGTCAAATTGGCGCCTTTCCTCAAAAATAATCTCTTCGAAAAAGAATTGTTTACTCACAATTGACAAAAAAGGCAATCATCTTGTAAAACCCCTTATTCACAAATTAATTTTCCCTACAGGAGGTTCTCAAGATGATTGCCGTGATACCAAAAGGAGTATACAACATGAGTAACAGATATGTCATCATCAACGAAAATGCAAAAAATATCAGAAGTCAGCAAAGAAGATTAAATCCCAGCTTCTTGAAGAACTTACACCCATACTACACATGAACAGACAGTATCTTGCCTACCTGTTAAGAAACAGCGGGAAGAAGGTATTTAGAAGAGGCAAAGTAGTAGTTGTAGCAGATCCAACTCTCAAGGAGCTTTCTAAGAGGGGAAGAAAGAAAATCTATGGCAGGGATGTAGATGAGGCATTAAGTGTGATATGGCCACTTACAGGATTTGCCTCATACAAGCATCTTGTTGCCTTCATAAGGTTTAACTGGGAGATGCTCTTTAAGCATGAAAAGCTAAGCCTGATAAGTGAAAAGACAAAGGAGTTTGAGAAGTTAATCAGGATAGAGCCCTGGTTTGACAGATCCAAGGAGGTGGGCACAGTAGAGATAGACCTGGCACATCACAGTGAAGCCTCAGGAAAGGGAGAGTTTATCTACACATTGACAGCAACGGAGATCGTGACAGGTTGGACAGAGTTAAGGACTCTAAAGAACAAGGCAATGGTTTGGACGAGGCAAGCATTGGAAGAGATCTTAAGAGTGATGCCAGTTTCTGTTAAGAAAATACACTCTGACAATGGATCAGAGTGTATCAATGCCCATGTACAGAGGTTTTGCAGGGAGAGCAAAATAGAGTTTACAAGGTCGAGGACTTACAGGAAGAACGATGCACCCTATGTAGAGAGCAAGAACTGGTCGCTAGTAAGGTCCTATGTGGGATGGAGAAGATATGATACAGAGGAGGAATTGAGGTTGCTTGATAGACTGCTGAAGTCAATAACCATAAGGCACAATCTTTTTATGCCACACATGAGGCTTGTGTACAAGGAGAAAGAAGGGGGGAAGGTGAGGAAGAGCTATGAGATGGAAATACCGGTGAATAGGGTTTTGAAATTGATTGAAGATTAGGCAAGGAGGGAGAGGCTCATAAGGCTGAGGGAGTCCATAAATATTGTGAGGCTCTCAGAGGAGATAGAGAGGCTTAGTGAGGAATTAGCAAATGCATATGAAAAGAAACTTAGAATGTCTACTTATGCTTAAAGTTAGATTAATTTCGAAGAGATTTTATTTTGAGGAAATACGTCACACCACCGTTTTGCTCCCTACGGTAAGGTTTAAATGGATAGCCTATGGTTTTATAAATCTCCTTGAATTATTGAGCAAGTTAGTAAGATAATAATCACATGCCTAAAATCCCAAGTCTAAGAGGGCATCATCTTATCTGCCTTCATTTCTATCGTGGTGAAGGTTACGATGAGGGCTTTGTATCATCACTTAACAGTTTAGTAGATAGATTGCCCTCTTTAGGTGCAAACATTGTGGAAGGACCTGATGATGTGTGTCTTAGCTGCCCAAATCTCTTAGGTGCCCGTTGTGGCTTGTCTGAAGATGCAGACGAGGAGATAGATGAGATGGATAGGTTTGCCCTGTTTCTCTTAAAGCATAAGGCCGGTGATCATGTATTATGGTTTGATATCAAGAAGATGCTACCCTCAATCATCAGCACATGGTATGAGAGGTGTTGTCTCGGATGTCTTTGGTTTGATAAATGTGATATAATGGGCTTTAAAGATGCTATTTGAGCCATTTAATATCAAAAATATATACCTAAAGAATCGTATCGTCCGCTCTGCCACCTACGAAAAGATGGCCACGTTGGATGGTTTTGTAACCGACCAACTGCTCAATATGTATAAAGACCTTGCATTAGGTGGCTCAGGACTAATCATCACAGGCAATGTCCTTGTCCACATCTCCGGATATTCCGCTCCAAAACAGATGTGCATCCACAACGACTATTACATAGACGGGTTAAAAAAACTCGTAAAGACCGTTCATGATCACGATGGAAAGATCGTGATACAGTTAGTGCATGGCGGCAGACAGTGTCTTCCATTTCTACTTGGTGGGAAAGAGGCTATAGCACCCTCTGCTGTATATGACCCATCTATTAAGGTCATGCCGAGGGAGATGACCAATGATGAGGTTTGGGAAATGGTATACGCCTTTGCAAGCGCAGCAAGAAGGGCATTGGAGGCAGGATTCGACGGCATACAATTACACGGGGCGCATGGGTATCTAATCAGCAGTTTCTTATCCCCTCATACTAATAAGAGAAACGATTATTGGGGTGGTGATGAGGAGAGACGTTTTCACTTTGTAGAAGAGGTCTATAACGCTATCAAGAAGGAGGCTGGAGAAGATATCCCTATCATGATAAAGATGAACGGAGACGACTTCCTACCCCAAGGTCTCAAGATAGACGAGGCATTGAGAATCGCAAAAAAACTTGAGTATTTAGGTTTCAGTGCTATAGAGGTTAGTGGCGGGATGTATGAATCAAAGGGTACTACTGCAAGGATGAAGATCGATAGCATTGAAAAGGAGGCTTATTTCAAAGAGTACTCTATTAGATTTAAGGAAACATGTTCTATACCCATAATGCTCGTAGGCGGCATAAGATCAAGGTCTGTATCTGAGAAGCTACTATTGGATAGGTATGCAGACCTGATATCCATGTCCAGACCCCTAATAAGAGAACCAGACCTACCAAACAAGTTTAAAGAAGGCAAAGACATGAGCGATTGTATATCCTGTAATGGATGCATGCGATTTCTGAAGATCGACTATGTTAGGTGCACAAAACTATAAAAATTAATATATGAGACAGCCTTCACTATTTGACGAACTTGAAGAAGACATCCCAAATAATGAATCAAAAAGCCCACCAGAAAGTTTAGCATTATTTGTAGTTCAGACCGATCTAAACCCCCACAACTCATCAATAATAGGGCTATCACTCTCAAAGGGCAAAGGGCAAAACTGCTACATACCAATCAATCATCACGGTGCAGAAAACATCAAGGATGCCATAGATATCATCAAACCTGTGATGGAGGACAAGACAGTCACAAAGATAGCACACAACATAAAAAATCTTATAGTACTGCTAAACAAATTTGGTATTAAGATAAACGGCAGGATACACGACACCCAGATAATGTCTTATCTATTAGATCCAAATAAGACAACACACGCCCTTGAGATTATCGCTCAAACATACCTTAAAAGAGGCATACCCATCCCTGATGCAATTAAAAAAAGAAGGTTTGAGGCATTAACAGTGGCTGATGCAGCCAGATACGCCTCTGAGTCTGTAGATGCAGTGATGGATCTGATGTCTCTATTAAGTGATGAAATAAAGGTTAACCAGTTACAGAAACTCTATGATGAGATAGAGATCCCACTCGTTAGAATACTTGCAAAGATGGAGATCACTGGCATCAAGATAGACACTGTCCGACTAAGAGAACTATCAAAAGAGATGTCAAGGATGCTTCAGGAGATAGAGATTAGGATATACAGTCTTGCTGGTGAGCAGTTTAACATAAACTCCCCAAGACAACTCTCACAGGTACTATTTGAAAGGTTAAAATTAAAACCAATCAGAAAGACAAAGACAGGATTCTCAACAGACAACGACACCCTCATTCAACTATCCAATCAACACAACATACCAGCCGAGATATTAAATTACCGTAGCCTATACAAACTAAAAACCACATACCTTGATACCCTACCCCACTATGTTGATGAAAAAACAGGCAGGATACACACCACATTGAATCAGACTGTCACTTCCACTGGAAGACTATCAAGCACCGACCCAAATCTCCAAAACATCCCCATCAGGGGTGAATGGGGTAGCATGATACGCGACACCTTTGTAGCAGATAAGGGATACAGGATTATATCATCTGATTATTCACAGATTGAGTTAAGGATCCTCGCCCACCTAAGCGGTGATAGTCATCTCATAGATGCCTTTTTTAAAGATCTTGATATACACACATCTACCGCCTCTTTGCTCTTTAAGACTAAACCATCTGATGTAACAAGGGAAATGCGAAGGGTTGCAAAGGTGGTAAACTTTGGGATTATTTATGGCATGAGTCCATACGGGCTATCAGAGGCATTGGCTATTTCTGCCTCTGAGGCTAACGAATATATCTCAAACTATTTTGCCCTATATAAGGGTGTAAAGGAGTTTATAGATAAGACTATAGCCGATACGAGGCAAACAGGCTTTGTCACCACACTATTTGGCAGAAAAAGAGCCGTCCCAGACATTAACAGCACAAATGCCAATACGAGACAACAGGCTGAAAGGATAGCCATTAATACCCCAATACAAGGCAGTGCAGCAGACCTAATAAAGATTGCCATGATTAGATTAGAGGATATACTGGCAAAGGAATCCCTCAAAACACAGATGATACTTCAAATACACGATGAGTTACTCTTTGAGGCACCTGATGAAGAGGTTGGTCATATTACAGAGATCATCAAAAAGACTATGGAAGGGGTAGCAGAGTTAAAGGTTCCACTTAAGGTTGATATCCATCATGGAAAGAGCTGGGGGGAGGCACATTGAAAAGGATATCAAAGGAAGATGCCCTCATCTTATTCCAAGAAGCATCCATCCATGAGATTGGTAAGATGGCAAATGATGTAAGAAGGGAATTACATCCCGATAATATTGTGACCTTTATTGTTGATAGGAATATTAACTACACAAATATCTGTATAAATAAATGCAAGTTTTGCGCATTTTACAGGGATGCTGACAGCGTAGAGGCATACACCCTTAGCGATGAAGAGATATTTCACAAGATTGAAGAGACTATTGCATTGGGTGGGACACAGATACTCCTTCAAGGTGGAATAAACCCAAGTCTTGATCTGGATTACTTCTGCAAACTCTTTGAGAAGATAAAACAAAGGTTTGATATCAACATACACGGACTCTCACCCACAGAGATAGTATATCTATCAAGTAAACATAACACAGGGATTGAAGAGACCCTAAGGGCACTAAGGGCATCAGGGCTCGACTCCATACCAGGCGGAGGGGCAGAGATACTCTCTGACAAGGTAAGGGACATAATAAGTCCAAGGAAGATAAAGACATCTCAATGGCTTGAGGTGATGGAGACTGCCCACAATATTGGTATGAGGACTACTGCAACCATGATGTTTGGTTCTATAGAAACAGATAAAGACATCATCACACACCTTGATTTAATAAGAAGACTTCAAGATAGGACTGGGGGTTTCACCGCATTTATACCTTGGACCTTTCAACCCACAAATACGAGATTGTCCAAGGAGATGGAAATCAAACATGCTACAGCCATTGAATACCTGAGGGTGTTAGCGATAAGTAGGGTTTTTTTAGATAATATAAGAAATATTCAGGCATCCTGGGTCACACAAGGTATAAAGATGGCACAGGTGGCATTATTCTTTGGGGCAAACGATATGGGCTCTACGATGATAGAGGAAAATGTTGTGAGGTCTGCTGGCGTATCATACAGGGTATCCATGGAGGAGATTATAAAGAGTATAAAAAATATAGGGTTTAGGGCAGTGCAAAGGGACACATTTTACAGACATCTAAGGGGGTTTTAATGTTCCTACTTACAGGCGGTGCAGGATATATAGGATCACACACAGCCCATTATCTGATACATAAAGGCATAAAACCTTCAGAAATTGTGATTTTTGATAACTTTGTATATGGGCATGAGTCACATCTTCCAAAAGGCGTAATAATCATTAAGGGAGATCTGTTAAATAAGTCCGAGATAACTGAGGTGTTTATGAAACATACAATAACCTCAGTCATCCACTTTGCAGGCTATGCCTATGTGGGTGAAAGTTTTCAAGACCCATACAAGTATCTACATAACAATATAACTGGCGGGCTAAACCTAATTGATACAATGAGGCAATATGATTGCAAGCAGATGGTATTTTCTTCAAGTTGTGCTGTATATGGAATCCCATCAAAAATCCCGATCAGCGAGGATGAGACTATCAAACCGATAAACCCCTATGGTGAGAGCAAGGCGATATTTGAGAGGATATTGAGGTGGTACGACAAGATACACGGAATCAGGTTTGTGTCCTTGAGATATTTTAACGCCAGTGGGGCAGATTTTGGTATTGGAGAGGCACATGAGCCAGAGACCCATCTTATACCACTTGCAATAAGGGCTACACTGTCTGATAATTACACACTGAGTGTCTTTGGTGATGACTACCCTACCCCAGATGGGACATGTATAAGAGACTATATCCATGTCACTGATCTGGCAGATGCACATCTAAAGGCACTATACTATCTAAGAGATGGAAATCCATCAGAGTGTATTAACATCGGCACCTCTAATGGTAACAGTATAAGAGAGATAATTGATATAATTAAAGAAGTTTCTGGTAAGATACCCATCCCTTCGACTGG
>JBDNDH010000074.1:0-6597 GCA_046719235.1 Thermodesulfovibrionales bacterium | reverse complement strand
TAAGGGCTCTATGGAGAAGATATAAGGATAACCATAAAAACTGGAAAAGGCTTTTAGATGACATCTCTGATTTTCTTGAGGGTAAGCTCTCAATCCAAAGAGAAGAGATCCTACCCTATGATCGTAGGCTTTTAAGGTTGGTTGCCGTGGATTTTGTGTCTTGATTTGCTATCAAATGTATTATTAATTTTTTGTCTAAAATAACCTACTCGTCTGTGTGCTCACATCTCACAAATAAGGGGAGTGGTGAGTCACTCCCCCTTTTTTAATCTATCCCAAGATAGTTCTTAAGTCCTCATCCACAGACTTTATTGGTATCACATTGAAATTTTCCACAAGCACTTTGATGACATTAGGTGAGACAAAGGCTGGAAGGGTTGGTCCAAGTCGAATGTTTTTAATCCTGAGGTATAGCAGGGTAGTTAGAATTGCTACAGCCTTCTGTTCATACCAAGAGAGAATAAGAGATAGAGGAAGTTCATTAACATTTACATTGAATGCTTTGCTTAGGGCAAGGGCTATCTGAATTGCTGAATAAGCATCATTACACTGTCCTACATCAAGCAGTCTTGGTATTCCTTCAATACTACCAAGTTCTTTGTCAAAGAATCTAAATTTTCCGCAGGCAAGAGTAAGAATTAAGGTATCCTTGGGTGCCTTTTCAACAAATTCTGTATAATAGGATCTACCAGGCCTTGCACCATCACAACCTCCTACGAGGAAAAAGTGCTTGATTTTTCCGCTTTTTACGAGTTCGATCACCTTGTCTGCTACGGAAAGCACTGTATTTCTTGCAAATCCGACAAGAACCTTTTTCCCCTCGTAGTCTTCCTGAAAACCTGGAAGGTTCAAGGCTTTTTCAATCACAGGAGTAAAATCTTTATCCCTAATGTGTTTAAGCCCTGGATACCCAACAACCCCTGTAGTAAAGATTCTTTCTCTGTAGGACTCACTCGGTCTCATAAGGCAGTTAGTGGTCATCAAGATGGAGCCTGGAAACTGGGCAAATTCCCTTTGTTGATTTTGCCAGGCAGTGCCATAGTGTCCATAGAAGTGTTTGTATTTTTTGAGTTCTGGATAACCATGGCAGGGAAGCATCTCTCCATGGGTGTATATGTAAATTCCCTTACCCTCTGTCTGAATGAGAAGAAGCTCAAGATCCCGAAGATCATGCCCAGACACTAATATTGCTTTGCCTTTCTTATGTCCAAGTGGAACCTCTGTAGGAACAGGATGGCCATATTTAGTAGTGTGGGCTTCATCAAGTATCTCCATAGCTCTGAGATTTGCCTCACCAGCCTTTAGAACTTTGTCTAACCAAAAATTCAAATCATTTTCTCTGGGATATGCATCCAGAGTATCGTATATGAAAGAGTATATGGAGTTGTCTTTTCTCCCAAGAATCGCCGCATGATCGGTGTATGCAGCAATACCACGAATTGCATAAAGGGTTATCTCTTTAAGGGATTGAATATCAGGGTCTGAACTACCTTGAAATAGCTTCTTACTTATATTCTCTCCTTGTTCCTTAAAATCTCCTTCAGCCTTAGTGGGAAAAAACGTTGATGCTTCATTTTCATCTACAGTTAGTCTCTTTTTAAGTTCTTCCCTAATGTTTACCGCCTCATCGATGAAAGCTTTTATTGCATCACTGTCAAAATTGACATTTGTTAGAGTTGAAAACAGGGCTTCAACAACAAAGCTATTAACCTTTTCCTGAATGGTGCCTTCCAAAAGGGCTTTTTTTGCATAGGGTGCAAGTCCCATTAACGACCAGGTAAGACAGTCCTGAGCTCTTGCAGTAGTTTCCTCCTTTCCACATACACCAATCTTGGTGCATGCTGAGTGATTTGCTGTCTGTTCACATTGTCTACAATACATGACATACCTCCTTTTGTTTTATTTTTCCCTGAATTGTTATTACTTCCTCCCTTAGAGGAATCGATGCATCAGCATCCTCCATTGCCCGTCTCACAATGTGGACAATTCCACTACAGCACGGAACTTCCATCCTCAATACGGTTACAGAATTTATTTGATGAGTTTTGAATATTTGTAAAAGCTTCTCATAATAGAGTTCCGCATCATCAAGTTTTGGACATCCAATAAGAGTAACTCTACCTCTCATAAACTCTGGATGAATCGATGCATAAGCAAAGGCAGTGCAGTCTGCGGCCACTAAAAGGTCTGAATTGGAGAAGAATTTTGCTCCTGGATTTATGAGTTTCATCTGAATTGGCCAGTTTTTAAGCTCGCTTTCATCCATGGAGATCGCATTCATGGAAAGTGGTCTTTCAATCTCTACTTCCTTAGCACCAGGACAGTTGCATACACTTTTTAATCGACTGAGCCTTTCCTTTACTGCCTCTTCGTTGAATGGTTTTGCTTCAACCTCAACAATCTCAATAGCATTTTCAGGACATGCAGGAAGACAGGCTCCGAGTCCGTCACAATATTCCTCACTTACAAGTCTTGCCTTCCCATCCATAATTTCAATTGCTCTTTCATGGCATGCCTCTACACAGATCCCACAGCCTGTACATCTTTCTTCATTGATTTTTATTATTCTTCGTCTCATATCTACACCTCTTCTGGATTTTGTTTTATTGTATTGAGTTTCTTTACTAAAAAAATATGACAGCGATCATACTTTTGGAATGAAAGGGTTTAAACGCTCCAATAGAAAAATTAACCTATTGTTTTACTGTCATGAATTTTTTATTTTCTTCTTCTCCCTTCACTCTTCGTTGTAAGCAAAGTGTGACTACCAAAGGACATCCATGCCCTCGCAGTGACGGTGTTGGAAATAATCAATTTCAATTGTGGGGTTGTTCAGAGTTAATTTGCTATAATCTTATATGCTCGAAAAAATTGAAGTTTTAAAAAATCTCAGACAAGAAGATCTTAAATTTCTTGAAATGAAGATGAAAACTGAAAAATATAAAAAGGGAGAAGATATTTTCTACGAAAACAGCAAGGCAGATTGGTTTCATGTTCTATTTGAGGGAAGAGTTAAGATTTCTAAAATTCATCCAGATGGTAAAGAGGTAACCCTTGAAATTGTTGATCCACCTGATTTTTTCGGAGCTCTTGCAATTTTAAGAAATATTCCCTACCCTGCCACATCGCGAGCAATGGAAAATAGTTTAATAGGCAAAATTCCTGCATCTTCATTTTTTTCAGTGGCAAAGAAGTATCCAGATATGGAAAAAGAGATACTTAACCATGTAACTATGAGGCTTAAGGCAGGTATGGATGCTCTGAGATCAATATTATTAGATGATGTGACAAAAAGGGTCATATTTCAACTTATGAGACTCGCAAAAAGATATGGAAAAAAGAGTGATGAAGGAATACTTGTTGAACTTAAATTAACCCGCGAGGATATTGCTGAACTTGCAGGTACAACTGTTGAGACAGCTATAAGAGTGATGAGTCGACTTAAAAAAGAGGGTTTTATTGAAGAGAGGGAGAGGAAAATTTTAATAAAGAAAATGCCAAATTCTGAGCTCTAAAATAGCTTTTAGTTGGAGAATATTTGAAAGAGTCCAATCCAATAACAAACTGCTGTTGAGATCAAAGATGTTGAAACATCTGAGAGACTCTTTCCCTGACCTTATCACCAAAACCCCAAGAGATTATTGTCTAAAAAATGAAGGTTTTAAGAACATAAATGCCTTATTTTCAATTAGTTATGAGTTTTCACTGATTAAATCAGGAGAAGTACTCTCCGATAATGTGGGAATAGTTGAATTCACAACCTTCTTTCCTCTTTTTGCCTTTTTGTAAAAACCATTATGTAAATTAAAAACAATATTGAGCATAGGGTTGCGGTGAATGAACCAAAGTAAAATGGAGCCGATGGTGAGACCTTATCCCAGAGTAAACCGGCAATCATACTCGCTGGAAGTAGTGCCAATCCTATGCACGTGTTGTATATGCCAAAGGCTGTTGCCTTAAACTCTGGTGGTATGATAGTGCCAAGAAAAGCCTTATTTACACCCTCCGTTATTCCCATAAATAAACCATAAAGTCCAAATAAAACCCAAACCATGATTGATGTAACAAACACCGCAAAACCCAGATAAACTAACGCAAAAAGGATAAGTCCAACCAATATAACCCTTTTTTTACCAAATCTATCCGCCACAATACCTGCTGGCATCGCAGTTAGGGTATATGCAACTGTAAAGGTAAGATACAATAAGGGGATGATAGTAGTTGACACCCCTGATTGTTGAGCCCTTAATATCAGAAAGACATCACTTGAATTCCCTATGGCAAAGAGTGTCATAATAATAACAAAACCTTTGAACCTCCAGTTAAAATGATTCCATGTAAGTTTAGGTCTTTGTGCTGTAGGGGCAGTTTGCCTGTCTTTTTCCTTTATAAATACTATAATCAACAAGACTGCTATAACCCCAGGTATCATTGAAAGCCAAAATACTACTCTAAAATCGTTAGCAAAAAACGCCAAGAGCCCAAAGGCTATTGTAGGCCCAACAACAGCCCCAAGGGTATCCATAGAACGATGAAAACCAAAGGCTTTTCCTAATGTAGCCCCATCTGTTGACTCCGCAATGATGGCATCTCTTGGTGAAGTGCGAATCCCTTTACCAAACCTATCAACAAATCGACCAATCAAAACATGCTGCCATAGGGTAGATAAAGCCACGATAGGCCTGCTAAGTGTAGATATCCCATATCCTAAAACCATTAGCCACTTTCTATTGCCTATCCTATCGGAGAAATAACCAGAAAAAACCTTCAGAAGACTTGCCGTTGCCTCAGATACACCTTCGATGATACCAATTACAGACTTGCTTACTCCCATTACTGTAGCAAGGAATAAAGGCACAAGTGGATAGATCATCTCAGAACTAATATCCATAAACAAACTTACAAAACCAACAGTTTTTACATTCCTATCTAAACCAAAAATCTTCTTTTTTATCATTTGATTTTTTTCCTTTGAAATTTTATCCACTATTTTTGATCCTGCAATATAAACAATTCTTCTTATTACAAACACCAGACATCCCTATATGACAAAGGGCAAAGTCGTATTTGAGAGGGTCTTGAGGGTCAAATGTCTTGAGGTTTTCTGTTATCTCAATCGCCATCTTTATATCCACAGAGGACCTATTAGTTAATCCCAGACACCTTGCTATCCTTGCAATGTGTGTATCAAGGGGGATTATCAGCATGTCTTTTGGTATCTCGCCCCAGATACCAAAATCTATATCCCTGTCTCTAACCATCCATCTCATAAACAGATTAAATCTCTTACAAGGGCTTTTATCCCGTGGGGATGGCAGGAATTGTTTAAACCCAAAGGGCTTAATATTCCTTCCATAAACCTTTGTGCTATCCACTAAAAAGAACTTCTCAATAAAGGACTCAATGGATGGCAAGATGCACGGCTTTTGTCTATCAAAGTTGGATAGGAATAGAGATTTGAGAGACTTGTATGACCTGATAATCTCAGCAAGGCAGTGAAAGAGACATACAATATCCTGCGTCTCGTTAAATCGGTATTTGATGCCGCTGAATAACCTGCTATGCCTATCTACATCAAAATTAAGGATAAAGTCATAGGGGCTTTTACCGCAGATACCTAAAACCCTTTGTATCACCGACTTAAAAACATCTACCTGTCCATAGGCAAAGCAAGATGATATAAATGCCGATACCTCAATGTCTCTAACATCGTTGTATCTCTTGGGGAATGCAATAGGGTCAGAGATTATCCTACCTGCAAAATCAAACTCATTGTAGAGTTTATCAAGTGTATCTTTTAGATTGTGCATCTTCGTCATTGCAATTTTACTACAATTTACAAAAATTAACAGCAAATTTACAAAGGATGGTTGTTATATTAAAACATATGTAAGGATAGCAAGAAATAGTAAAAGAGGAGGTGATACTACTTTTTCCCTAAAAAACAAAGAAAGGAGGCAAGTGATGAAGAGGCTGATATTTGTTGTAGGGCTATTGGCATTATCATTCCTTTTGTTGATGTCTATTACTGACAAAACGGCAGATGCCCAAAAGGCAAAAGCCAAAGATGAAAAGACAAGTCAGGTTAATGTGAATGTCTGTTATGGTTGTCATTCAAACATCAAAGACTTTCATTTAAGTGGAAAACATGCAAAGATAAACTGTGCTGAATGCCATCTGGAGACAAATCTACATCTCTCTGATATGAGCAAAAAACCAGTAACCAATCTTGACTTGTCGAACTGCGGTAGGTGTCATAAGGATCAATACGAATCATTGGTATATAATAATCTTGAATCAAAACCCAAAGTAGAAAAGGCAACATCCACAAGCCGCTCTCCTCTTTTTGATGCCATTATGATGCCACATGGATTTACGAGGGAACATTCAGAACCGAGAAGCCATGTCTTTATGCTTGTTGACCAATTGTTAGTTGACAGGGCATACGGTGGGAGATTTCAACTCAAATCTTGGGACAAGATAAATGATGCAAAGTCTGCAGAGAAGTCTGCATGGTATATCTTAAATGACCTTGAACCAAGCACTAATGATCAAAAACTTTTTAAGCCTTATACTCCAAGAACAGGTTTTACTGCT
>JBDNDH010000073.1:0-6643 GCA_046719235.1 Thermodesulfovibrionales bacterium | reverse complement strand
CTCATTGTATGTGCCGTCGCCTCCAGCAGATATTATAAGTTGTTCATGTTCCTTTGAACCTCCTGACTGTGCTATCTCTTTGGCTATCTCTTCTGCATGTCCTTTATACTGAGTGAGCCTGATGTCTACATCAAAGCCCTTGCTCTTAAGGATATCATGTGCCTTTTTGATGTTTACCTCAGCCCATTTTCCGGCAAAAGGGTTGCATATGAGCGTTATCTTTGTGTGCTCTGGGGAAATAGTCATTGAAAACTCCATTTAGTTTTTTATAATCTGTAATGATAACAGAAAATGAAAAATCTATTTAACGAAGGTGATTTTATTGAAAGACCTTAAGGATACAATCGCTGCCATATCAACCCCAATCGGTGCTGGTGGAATAGGGATAATAAGGGTCAGTGGTTGCAACTCAATACCTGCAGTTGAACGGATATTTTTACCAAAAAAACAATCAAATATCAGTCAGGCAAAATCACACACCATCCACTACGGATATATATTGGATAACGATGAGCGGATTGATGAGGTTCTTGTTACAGTTATGAGGGCACCAAAGACATACACAAGGGAGGATGTTGTAGAGATAAACTGTCATGGCGGCTACATCACACTATCGAAGATACTCAACCTGCTCTTGAGAAATGGTGTAAGGCTTGCCGATCCAGGGGAGTTTACATTACGGGCATTCCTAAATGGTAGGATAGATTTAACTAAGGCTGAAGCGGTAATGGATATTATATCTGCGAAGTCAGAAGGTGCAATGCGATTAGCAATGAGGCAATTACAAGGGTATTTAAATGACACCATTAATGAGATAGAGGATAAGATTGTTGATATGGTCTCATTATATGAGGCACATATAGATTTTCCTGAAGAAGACTTAAACAGTGATGATATGAATAAGGTCATAAGTGACATAGAAGATGTTATCAGGAGGTTAAAAAGGTTATCTGATAGTTTTGATTACGCCAGACTCATGAAGGATGGAGTAGGGGTTTCTATCATTGGCGCACCAAATGTTGGAAAGTCTTCCCTGCTTAATCGTCTGATATTGAGAGATAGGGCAATAGTAACTCCAGTTCCAGGGACCACAAGAGACATCATTGAGGAAGACCTCAATATTAGAGGTTTACCTGTAAAGATAATAGACACCGCTGGCATAAGAGATACGAATGATATTATTGAGCAGGAAGGTATAAGGCGAACAAAGAAGGCGATAGAGATGGCTGATATAGTAATTATCGTCTGCGACATAAGCAAGGGTATAGATCAAAATGATATCTTCATGATTGATGAGACAAGAGACAAAAAGACAATTATAGCAATAAATAAAGTAGATATCACGGGCATAGAAAATGCGAAGCAGAAATCCTCTAAACTCTCAGGTCATAATATATGCTATATATCTGCCACTACAGGTTTTGGTATAGAGGAATTAAAAGGGTTAATCTTTAATCTTGCTGTGGGTTGTGGGGATATCGTTTCAAGTGCTGATATTATTGTTTCAAATGAGAGACACAAAAACCTCATAGATTTGGCATTGAAATCTCTTGAAAATTCGCTCAAAGAGATTAATCAAGGTAGCCCCATAGACATAATCATCCTGCCTTTAAGGGAAAGCCTGTTGTATATAGGTGAGTTAACCGGTAAGGTTATAAGCGATGATACCATTCTGGATAGGATATTTAATAGATTTTGCATAGGTAAATAGGACTAAACTGCGACTTTTAGCAATACATACCCCCCTTCATGAAATTACAACATTAATAACCAAGCCCCATCAATTCTCTTTGAAAGATCCTACATCATTGCTATTTTATGGATAATCATTGTCAGTATGAATAAAAAAGTTTTATAATAAAATTAATGAAGATTAAATGGATCGTATTGCTTTTTACCCTTTTTGTTTTGTCATTCTTAGGTAGTTACCTTGCCATAGCGAAGGGTACCCCTTCAATATCAGAACTAAAGAAATACAGGCATTCAGAAGGCACAAGGGTCTATGCAGATGATGATACCCTTTTGGGAGAGTTTAAGGAAGAAAAGGGAATCTTTGTGCCTTTATCTAAAATACCTGAGAACCTAAAAAATGCCGTAATCGCCACTGAGGACTCACGCTTTTACAAACATAAAGGGATCGATTACATAGGTATTGGGAGGGCTCTCATAAAGGACATTATCCATGGTAGCCTTAAGGAGGGTGGTAGCACAATCACACAACAGCTAGCCAAGATACTTTTTTTGACCCCTGAAAAGACCCTTAAGAGGAAGGTTAGAGAGGCACAATTAGCCTTTAAGCTTGAATCCGAATTGTCAAAAGATGAGATATTGGAATTGTATTTAAACAGGGTCTATCTTGGTCATGGTGCCTATGGTGTGGAGATGGCTGCACAGAGATATTTTGGAAAAAGTGTATCTAATCTAACCTTACCAGAATGTGCCTTGATTGCTGGTTTAATCAAGGCGCCCAACACGTATTCCCCGTTTAACGATCTCGTAAAGGCAAAAGACCGTCAGGAGGTAGTTTTAATGAGGATGGAAGAGGAAGGTTATATAAAACCTTCAGAGAGAGAATGGGCAAAAAAGCAACCACTACAACTATCACCCTCAAGGGCAACCTCCGATGCGTATAACTATTTCCTCGAGTATGTCAGGCAGCAGTTAGAGCAGAGATTTGGCGCTGATACAGTTTACAGGGGCAATCTAAGGGTTTATACAACGTTAGATAAAAGGGCACAGGTTTTGGCACAGAGGGCACTACAGGAAGGACTAAGAGAGGTTGACAAAAGGAGAGGGTGGCGTGGTGTTATTGGTAAGAAAGACATCTCTCGTGAAAGGCATGATGAAAACAAGAGGGCAATCGCCAATCTCAATGTTAATGAAATCACATCAGGCATTGTTTTGAGTGTTAATCCAAATGATGCATTAATAAGGGCAAGGGGTATTGTAGGCAGACTTAATATACAAGATGCCCTTTGGGCATCAAACGTCTTGGATCCAAAAACAGGCAAGATTAGACAGATAAAAAACTTCAAACTAACAGATATCCTATCAAAAGGCGATGTTGTCTATGTAAGGTTTAAATCTATTACTCCGAAAGAGATACTATTATCCCTCGAACAAGAGCCGGAGGTTGAAGGGGCTATCGTTGCTATAGACCCAGACAACGGTCACATAAAGGCAATGGTAGGAGGTTTTAGTTTTGTAAGGAGTGAGTTTAATAGGGTAGTCCTTGCCAAGAGACAACCTGGCTCAGCATTTAAGCCATTTATTTATGCATCCGCATTAGAAAATGGTTTTACCCCTGCAACTATCATAGTAGATGAACCCATATCGTTTTCTGCAGGGATTGCAGGCTCATGGCAACCTGAGAACTACGACCATAAATACTATGGACCAACAAGGCTTAGAGAGGCATTAGCCTATTCAAGAAATGTGGTGACGGTGAGATTACTACAGGCAGTAGGTATTGATAAGTTTATAAACTTTGCTAAAGAAATGGGTATTGAGGCAGAAATGCCAAGAGACCTAACAATATCTCTTGGTTCATTAAGTATCTCACCACTTGATTTAGCGTTATCATACTTGCCATTTTCTAATGGGGGTGTTAGGTATAAGGAGATATCAATCAGGTATATCCTTGATTCAAAAGGAAATGTATTAGAGGAAAATCTCCCTGATGGTGTAGTGGTTATGTCTCCACAATCATCCTTTCTCATTACATCAATGCTTGAGGATGTAATAAAATATGGCACAGGTAGGAGGGCTAATATTGGGGTATCATCTGCTGGAAAGACAGGAACGAGCAATGACTACAAGGATGCATGGTTTATTGGCTATACACCTAACCTGCTTGCATGTGTGTGGGTTGGATTCGATGAGATGAGAAAGAGCCTTGGGGTTGGAGAGGTTGGTGGTAGGGCGTCTGCACCGATATGGGCAAATTTTATGCGTTCAATGGTTAGCAAGGAAAATGCAGAGGGATTTACCATACCAGAGGGAATTGTAAGGTTAGCCATAGATCCAAATACAGGTCTGCTATCTTATGACTCAACATATTTTGAATATTTTAAAGAGGGAAGCCATCCAACAGAATATGCTAAAGGACCGTCAAGATATGACAGACAACTCCCACAAACATCAGATTATGATTGACGGGGCGTAGCGCAGCCTGGTAGCGCACACGGTTCGGGACCGTGTTGTCGGAGGTTCAAATCCTCTCGCCCCGATAGGAGGCTGTATGTATAAGAACTTTTTATATTTTCATTATATTTTAATAGGTTGTCTTTTTTTCCTGTTGTCTTGTGACTCCCCTCCACCTCACTCAGCTAATCCTTATAGGCCAAAGGAAAAGGTTGCCAAGACGCATTCAGAGAAGGACTTTATTGTTGATGTAGAGACTAAATCACTCGGTAAGGGTGAAAATGTGTTTAAATTCAGTATAAGGCATAAGGAGATTCCAAATCCTAAGATAGATGCTGTAATAGTAACGGTAGGGAGACCTACCACAAATGTGTTTGATAGGAGTTTTACCGCAAAAAAGATATCTGATTATGATTATATGGTAATTTTTGATCTGAGAGATAAATGGGAGTGGGAGGTCAGGGTATCTTTTATATTTGAAGATAATACCTACTCATACAAATATACATACTACATCTATTAAGATGATCTTAGTGTGGTTTTTATCGTTGGGTTTTTAAAACTAAGTGACAACCTCAAGAAAAATGCACTTTAGATACTGGGTCTCAGGGACGCTTAGTAGTATTGGATGGTCTGGTGCCTGTCCCCTGAATTCAATTATCCTTATGAAGCGACCCACATCTCTTGCCGATGCCCTTAATATATCCAAAAAGGTTTCTCTGCTTATGTGATATGAGCATGAAGATGTGGCGATAATTCCACCATCTTTTATAGATTCCATCGCCAATGAATTTATCTCCCTATATCCTTTGATAGCCTCTCGGATCTTATCCTTTGTCTTGACGAATGCTGGTGGGTCTATAATTATAAAGTCATACTGTCTCTTGATTTTATTTTCTTTGAGAAATTCAAATACATCAGATCTTATCACCGTCGCCTGTTTTGACCAATTATTTAGTGCTAAGTTCCTTTTAGTCATCTCTATAGCAAGGGCTGAATCATCCACAAAGGTCACGTGTCTTGCCACCTTTAATGCATTTAGCCCCCATGAGCCTGAATAGCAGAATAGGTCCAATCCTAACATCCTGTCACTTAGATAATTTACGAAGATCTGCCGATTAAACCTTTGGTCTAAAAAGGCACCTGTCTTTTGTCCTTCAAGGGGTGATATCTCAGTCAAGATCTCTTTATCATTTATGATGGGTAGTGTATCGAGGCTGCCTTTTAATATGGTTTTATACAGCGGTAAGCCTTCCATTTTTCTTATACTTGAATCGTTTCTTAGAATTATCGTATCGGGATGCAAGATATCATCAAGGGTGGAGATAATGGTATCTTTGAGTCTTTCCATGCCGGCAGTAAGGATCTGGATAACCATGCAATTTGCATATATATCCACTATTAGTCCTGGTAATAGGTCTCCTTCGCTGTGAATAAGCCTGTATGAATCAAATGCTCTTAGGATCTTTCTCCGATATGATAAGGCATCTTTTATCCTTTCAAAAAAGAATTCCCTATCTATATTCTCTCTTTGTCTTGATAAGAGTCTAACAGCAATTAGAGAGTGTGGATTTACATAACCTGTGCCATAAAACTTGCCTGTTTTATCCACAACATAGACTATCTCTCCTGGTTCAAGATGTCTGAGATTTGAGGCAATCTCGTTAGAGAAAATCCACAGATGCCCTTCATTTAGTCGTGATGTCCTTTTTAGTGTTACCTCTTTCATGTGTTTTATATTAAATCTTTATCTCCGAAAGATGAAATCTCATACTATACCTATAAAAAACTTGACATAGATAGTCTTGATATATAATAATAAATCATAATATACATATAGGGGGTATAAGTGGCAGAGGAGATTAGGAATGAAAATGCAAAGGCTGAATTGCTCATTAGGTTAAAGAAGATTGAAGGGCAGGTTAGGGGACTACAAAAGATGATTATAGATGAAAGAGGGTGTCGGGATATCCTTTCACAATTTTCGGCTATCTATGGCGCTATGAGGCAGGTGTCATATCATTTGATGGAGCATTACCTAAACAAATGTATCGAAAAGAACGAGGTGCAATTATCAGAAGATATCATGGTTAACCTCAAGCATTTTTTAAAAAATTTATCAAGATAGGCTATATATCTGCCTAAAATAAGGAGGTTTTTATGTCAATGACAAGAAGACAGTTCTTGGGCTTAACGGCGTTAGCAACTACTTCTGCCTTGTTACCTACTGAGGCAAAAGCAACTGAAGGTAAGTATGCGACTATAATTGATCTAACTGTATGTGATGGTTGTAGGGATGAGCCAATTCCAAGGTGTGTAAAGGCATGTAGGGAATACAACGGTGAGAGATTTCCTGAACCCCAAAAACCAATACAACCTTATTGGCCAAGGAAGGGATATGAAGATTGGTCAGATAAGAGGGACAAAATAGATACCCTTACACCCTACAATTGGTTGTTTATCCAGTCCGTAAATATTGACGGAAAGGAAACCTATATAC
>JBDNDH010000072.1:0-6766 GCA_046719235.1 Thermodesulfovibrionales bacterium | reverse complement strand
TCTAAAGAACACATTCCAGCAACTGCTTGGTAAACCATGGGAGAAGGGGGCAGTGGCTTATGTAAGATGTCTGCTTCCAGAAACAATTATTTCTCTATGTGAGAGTGAGAGATTTATCATTGAGGGATGGCAGGTATATGGTGTAATTGATAGGTACGATTTATCAAGTCGCCTCATAACCTCTGACCGTGCAGTGGAGATTAGGGAGAATAAGTCAGATGCCGTTTTATTGCTAATTGATACCGCAAGTGCAGGCTCTGGCTTAGATGGTATATACAGTGCAGGAAGAGAGATTCGTGAGAGTGAACTTTTCGAGATTGCTATAAAAGAGGCTCAGAGGCACATTCCACAGGGCTTTAAGGGATTTTGTAAAAGGGCAGTCTCAAGGTCTCGGAGGATTGGCACAGTCTCACCGTGGCGTGAGTTTGAGTTTTACACACAGTGCATTGACAACCAATCTGTTGGCTCTGCCATGGCTACACTCTCCCTCTGGCCAGTGTACATAGATAAATATCCAAATGATGATGACCTTGATAAGTCACTCATCCTGGTCCAACAATTAATCCTGAACTCTCGCTCAAACCTTACAGTTGAGGAGATGATAAGTAGTTTGTTGCTTATAAATCCAACTCACCAGCAGAAAATCTCTCTCACAGACTACCTCAGATCAGCCATCAGCAAACCTTTTAATGAGGCACTGGATGATTTAAGAGATAAACCAGAACTCTGGCTTAATAGATTACAGTTTGGCATCTTCAGCGAGCAAGACATCCAGCGCATTGAGATTATTCCCTGGCGTGGAAAGCAAAGCAAGCCTCTTACATGGTCAGGCTTGAGACTCAACAATCAAGGGATGCTGGAGTTTAATCTGAATCAGGAGGCTAAACTTGAGGTTCGTTGGAAATCCATTCCACAAGGATTAAACAGAGATGCTGTGCAATTTAATATAACCGTCAGGGCAGGGGAATTGGGGGAGATACTATCAGAAAAGACGCTCTCCCACAACGGCAAAGAGACTCAAAAATGTATCTTCGTAGGAGATGATTTTCAATTTGAAGAGTCTACAGTCTTTGAGGCAAAGATTCACATCACTGTTGTTGGGAAACCTAATATTGAGGCAAATACTGAGGAGTTTTTGATTAAATTCGGAGAGGTTGGTGACTCGAAGGCTGAGAGTTCTGCAAGGGCAGTAAGGGCGCTTATTGAAGGGGCAATACAGATTGAAAACAAAAAAGATTTTATCAACGCCTGCTCAAATCCTGCTAATTTCTCAAAGGACCCTAAGGGCTTTATTGTCTTCAGGCATGACGGTAAGAATGCAAAGGTTTATAGCCCGCCTTTGATTTCAAGGATTGATAGTGAATGGCATGCCCAAGATAGAGTTGTCGGTAGATGGACAGTTCAGGTAAGGACAGACGGCACACTGGCAGGTGACTTAAGATTTATCCCCTGTGCTATCCATAATGAAAGGCTGGCAAGGGCTTCTTTAGCCCTTAGAAGACTTTCTGCCGAATACAAAGGAATGCTTGGTTGTATCGGCATATCAAAGGATGAACTGGAGGAATATGTTATTGCATGGATATCAGCGGCAGATAATAACAATCCAGAGTTGGCTTTAATTAATACAGTTGAGGTTAGGTCAGTATCTGATAGGACAATCGGATTGATTGTCCTGCCATCTCATCCCCTTATGATTGCCTGGCACAGTGCTTACGACCACATGCTTGCATATTTTAGATATGACCATGAGGCAAATCTAAAGGCAAAAAATATACTGGATATATGTAGGACATTAGACGGTGCCTACTATCCAGCCTTTTTACCGGGCATTAGAGAGAATGAATCCTTTATCTTCGGGGATACACTTGGCTTTTATGCTGTAGCAATGGTCTCAGACAGAGACAGGGAACCAAAGGCAACCATCGCCCTGCTTGCAAGGGCACTCTCTGAAGGCAAAGAAGATATAACCCCGACAGTGGGCAAATCAACATCCGATGCCCTTGCTGAGGAGATACATCGCTACATCATGCTTCATCCTGATTATAGGACTATCCATATCCATGCCCTTAGACCAGGTGATGGCATGACCATTGGCAAGGCTTTGGGCTCTGTTATTGAGAAGCTGAAAAAGGCTAAAGAACAAGAAGATGATGAGTCCCTAAATGTCTCCTCTGATATAAACTTTGTGCTCAATCTATATCCTGCATCTGAGAAGATAGACATTACAGGGAGGTTTTTTCAGATAGTTTCTCAACGGCGGAGGACAGGTTCAGGTGTATCCTCACAGGACGTCTGGATATTTGAAAACTCACAGCGAGATGGGAATATCACTGTCCCCAGACTTCAATGGGCTAAAAGAAGTATCACTCATCCTGATATACCAGCCCATATTGCTACGGCATTTGATACCTTTGAATCTAAGGTAGTGGCAGTCCCTTCAAGTGAACTCACCCCAAATGCCCCTATAGAGACATTTGGGTTACATCCATGCTTGTTAAGGGATTTTACCTTTTTACCGATTCCTCGATGGAGAACATACCTTCCTCAGAATCAAGACGGAGAAAAACACCCTGCTTCAAGGGCTCTGACTGAAAGACTGCTTAGGGTCCAATCTCGGCTCATGAAGATCACAGCACTCAACATCGGAGGCAGTGAGGACTCAGCACCTGTTTTAGTGACGGAAATACCACTTGAAAAAGAGGAATCCATTAAAACCCTGCATTCTTTAAGCGACTGGATAGTAACTATTGATAAGAATGCTGGCATAGAGTATTTTGATTCGCCTAAAGAAAAGCCTAAGGTCTTCGAGGCATACATCATTGACTGTGTGCCAGAGAGAGATGACCTGGGATTTTTACAAATGGTCACCTCAACGGCAAACCTTGATGAGGTTTCTAATCTATTAGACACTTCACTTACTGATATGGGATTAAGCGCCAGCCCTACTAACTGTATTTTTCTCCTTAATGAACTAAAGTCTCTGAGCGGGAGATTGGCTATGAGGCTTGCTGGACAGGGCAATCAACCGCATGAGTTGATAGCCCTCTCAATGGCGCACGCAAACTGTAGGGGGGCTAAGTCAGATGATAAGTTTTGGCTTTCACTTGAAAATGGCTTTTTTGTCCCTCTTGATGAGGTGCCCTATTTGTTAAACAGTAATGATAGCAATAACAGGGCAGATTTGCTCTATGTCACCGCCTTGAGTAAGGGTGGACTTCAGTTTGCCTTTGTGGAAGTCAAATATCGTGGTTCGCTAAAAACGGCAAGGTCTCTTGATTTGATTGATTATGTCACCAAACAGATAAAGACCACAAGAAAGAATTGGGAAGACCTTTATAGCGAAAAGGCATCGCCTTTGGAGAGGGCTATCAGATATTGCAGGCTGGCAAGGGCTCTCAGATTCTATGCAAGCAAAGGGAGGCGACATCATTTATCTACTGAGGCATATAACCGCATCATGAGGGAGATAGACAAGATGGTCTCGGAAGGTAGTCGATACAGATTTCCTGATTCAGACATTCGAGATAGGGGCTACATCTTTTGCCCTGAGTACAAGGCTGAGTCAGCAGCTTTATTATCCTTCGATGAAAGCCCTTTGATATATCTATTTGGAGATTCTCATATACCTGATAGGGCAGCTCGATTGGGTATGATTGATTTTAAATCAGATCAAGATCATAAGCCTTCAGATTCAAACAAAACAACTTCAGATAACTGTGTTGATATCCCAGATCATCCCCAGCAAGAGCCACCCAAAGTAGTTCCAAAAGCAGAAATTTCATCTAAAGAGGGCCAATGCAGTGAGGATGTTTTAATTCATCTTGGCGATGATATACAATCTGCTGAACCTGTCCGTTGGAAGATATCTATCAAGGCAAATCCACACCTGCTACTTGTAGGTTTGCCAGGTATGGGTAAGACAACAAGCTTAATTAACATATGCACTCAAATGTTTGAAAATGGTATCGTCCCGATAATCTTCTCATACCATAACGACATAGATGAAAGACTTTCCAATATTTTTCATGATGAGATTCACTTTGTCGATTACAATGGACTGGGATTTAATCCCCTGCAGGCACACTCTGGTAGTACCACAGGATTTATTGACAATGTGAGTATGTTAAGGGACATTTTCAGTGCCATATTTCCGGACTTAGGAGATATCCAGCTTGGAGCATTAAGAGAGGCCTTGAAACAAAGTTATCTTGATAAAGGCTGGGATATAAACAATCCAAATACAGATAGCCTGCAGACCCCGCAGTTTGACGCTTTTTATCACATATTGAAGGAAAATCCAAAACAGGATAAGGCTCTTAAAGGTCTGCTTGTGAGATTAGACGAACTGAATGATTACGGATTCTTCAGCACATCATCTGATGAAAGCAGTCTTTTTAGTTCTCAAAAGCCTGTAATCATCAGGATTCATAGGACACAGAATGACGTCCTCCAAAAGGCATTCTCAATGTTTGTCCTGCACAATCTTTATAAACAGATGTTTATCAGAGGGGTGCAAAAAAACATCACCCACGCTGTTGTATTCGATGAGGCGCACAGGGCAGCTAAACTCAATCTAATCCCTACTATGGCTAAGGAGTGCAGGAAATTTGGTGTGTCATTTGTTATCGCCTCACAGGAGATAAGAGATTTTGACCCTTCCATATATAATGCTATTGCAAACTACCTTGTCCTTAGGTTGAATGAAAATGATGCAAGGACCATAGCAAGAACCATTGCACCTTCTGAACAGGTGAATCTCTATACCAACAGGGTAAAACAGATGCAAAAGTATCATGCCTTTTTCTTTGGTGAAGGGATACAGAAGGTAAAGCTTATTAAACTGAGATTTATAAATGTGCAGTAACTGTATTGCAAGAAAGAGTGTCTTGATAAATGGAAAAGAACTCCAAAGGCATTCCCTCTAACGATACCAAAAAGGTCAAAGTACCATGGAAGTTACAGATTTATCCATCTTGAAATAGAAAAGACTTAACCCCAAAAAATGCAACCAAACTTGTCTCTCATCGGGCATAGATGCCTGAAAAAGCCTTGTTGCAAGACCTTGAACACGTATCACCCTGATTTCCAACTACACATTTTTATGTAATCATCATGATTGTGAATCAGGGGCGCTACATTAGATAATCTATGTTGCAGTTTAAAGGCTTTGAAGGCATCTACGTCCGATATATTACACATCAATTGCATTTTTGGGTCAACACATATACTATCCCTGCTGTGAATATCAGTGTTGTGAACCAGAACATACCATTGTTCCTTTGCTTCAGCACAAGTTATATAGGATTCTCACTGTGATATACCATATGTGATACCTTAAAATTTGCAATCCCTAATAATAATGGAGTCTTCAGGACATTTAAGGTCAAAATTAGTTATATCCCTTATCATTTTGTGTTTCTTATTGATTTAAATTTTGCAGATGACGCATAGGTCAGCATGAGTGATTTGTTAGGCAAAAAATTTATGCGTATATCAGTTTGCTGCCTTTTGGTTCTGGGATTGTATCGCCAAACTCCCTTGCTGTATCAATCCACAGCTGAATTGCTTTTTTGACATTCTTTAGTGCCTCTTCAGGGTTTTTCCCATGAGCCATACAGCCTGGCAGTTCAGGTACTTCGGCTATAAAAGCATTGTCTTCATTGCTCCAGTAAATAATAATCTCGTATTTATACATCAACATTCCCTCCGAGTTTATACTTAACTATAACGTTTCTTACTTGTTTAACCTGATAAGGTTTTGCCTTACTGCCATCACGCTGAAGATTAATTTTTTCTATGACCGCCTCTTTTCTGAACACGCAATGGCTACCTGAAATCCTCATATCAAAGCCCAAGTGCTTTAATAGGCTACATAGATCTTCGAACTGAATATTTGCATCAGATGTTCCACTAAGAATCTTAAGCAGGAGCCTCTCATATTTACCCATCGCTTTATTTTACAAAAAATTGATAGTTGTTCGATTAATTTTTTCAGAATGACGTTGTGTTTCAGCCGAGCCAGCGTCTATTTTTTCTTTGCCAACGATTCGATCAATGCATCTTTGTCCAAAACAGGGTCATACATTTCTCGCCTTATCTCTCGACTTTTGAAGTCGGTCTTTATCCGATTGAGAAAATCGCGAAAGTCTGAGTTAATAGTTGCAAGCTTGTTGACAGTTTCCCAGTCAACTAAATCCTTTGACCGTGCGGGTAAAATGATCTCGGTGGAGTCTGGGTCGTCAATATCAATCCTGATAACACCAATCCCAAAGGATGTAGAAAGGCGTTCCAGTTCTGTCCGAAAATCTTCGTCACTGTCGATCTCAGCAGCAGCTAGGTAGCCCTCGTGCGCCCAGGAAGAATTGGATACAGCTTGAAAGAAAGATTCTCTGATGTTGGAAAGAGATAGCCCCCGTTTCAACTCAAAGGAAAACAACCTCACGGCTGTGTTGCCCATTAAGGAGCTAACCTCAACAACCTCATCCTTCCAATCACTGAACGGGAAATAGCAACCCACTATATCAGGGTGTACCCATTCCCCAAATTCTCTCTTCCCTGATTTGTTGTGGTGGACAGTCTTGAGATAAGCCTTGAGATAATAAAATCCATAGTAGACAATAAAAGGATGCAGGTCTTTTTCCTGATAGTCTTGTTTTTTGGTCTTAGTCTCTGGTTGAGCCTCAAGAATCTTGTCACCAAGATCGGCTATCAATGAGCGAAGAACGAATCTTTTAGGGCGTGAACTTATCGCAACAAAATTGCTTTT
>JBDNDH010000071.1:0-6776 GCA_046719235.1 Thermodesulfovibrionales bacterium | reverse complement strand
GACATTGGGTCAACTGCCTTGATACTCAGCCTCGTTGGATTGCTCTCACTTTATATAACAGTAAAGATGGTGCAGGGAGCAATGAAGGAAGTGGCTGCAAAAAAAGGCAAGGTCTAAAACCATGAGGAGGCATGATATGAAAAAGATTTTGAACATATTGTTTGTATTCACATCTTTACTAATTTTAGTAGGTTGTAATGTAAAGTTAGGAGAGGTCGATCAAGGTAGGGTTATAGAATTCAATAAAGAGGAGTGGAGCGTGGTCTTGATTCAGGATAGGAACTACGATAAGCCCGGCAACCCTTTATATGATATATTACCACCGCATAAATACTTCTTACCAAAAGACCCTAACGAGATGGGTCCTGAGCCAACGGCTGGATACAGGATGAAGTTAGACCTTGAAAAGAATAAGATAGTTATTTTTGATGTAACAACGCAAAACTTCAAGTCCATCGATATCAAGGTAGTAGAGAAAAAGGAAAACATTGCCAAGGAAGATCCACTTGTTAAGGGCAAGAAATTCCCTATTATTGACAAAGAAAGAAAAACTGTAACCCTTTATTCGGCAAGGCAAAAACTCCTAACCACCTTTGCAGTGCCCGAAGAGTATATCAATCTACCAGAAAAGACATGGATAGCTGGCGATGAGGTGAGGGTTTATTACAAAGAGCCAGGTAAGGCACTGAGATTTATGAATATCACAAAGACAGACATTTACAAAAAGTAATCAAAGTCCCCCTCTGACATGATATATCCTTGGCATCATGTGTCAGGATATATCATGCCTTTTTAGCATAGCTACATTCAACACCAAGATAGGTCTTTGCGGTTGAGTCCTTTTTATCAGTTTCTACCACAACTGCGTCTCCTAAGAGCTCAAGATTCCCATCAAAAATTTGCACCTTATCACCCTCACTTAAACCATCTTGCCTGCCGAGTTCAAACCTAATAAACAAAGAACCTTCTTTATCTGGCACCTTCATATATATCTCCGCCATATGGTGTCGCTTCATAATCCTCTCAATCTTATTTGACAGTAGGTATGATAATCCCACAAAAAATAGGCACATAGGAAGCAGAATGAGTGCTGCAATCCAGGGGCTGATATTGAGATTTCTCTGTATCACAGACAGAGATGACCTATTGAGATCCTCTTTACTCTTATGCACGATAATCCTTATGGGCAATGGGTGTAGTCTTTCACCAGTATTTTTATCAAAGACATGTATCTCATATTCTCCTGGGGTTATCCCTTGACTCGCAGTTAATTTACCAATCCACATATTGCCCCCAAACCAATAACCCTTTTGCACTGCCTCAATCCGAAGATTTAATAAAGGAGATGAACTCGTATACATAAGAGAATGATGGCTATCAACCTTCTTTTCAAGACTACCATCAACGGCAATAGTCTCACCCACGATTATATAAAAGAGATTTAGGGGTTGACGAACCTTAACAATGCATCCATCTAAGATGGATAGTAAGATAGTAAAAAGAAAAAAAAAGGCTACCCTGCCAATGAACCTTCTAAACCTTATGAGACCTAAAATCTCTTCAAAAAAAGCCTCTTTCATTAACTAAGCAATCTTACCCTTAGTGAGCGTAGGTAGAATACTAAGGACGCTCTTTAAGAGCAATATGCCTGTAAGTTTCTTTTTACTGTCAAGCACGGGTAAGAATAACAGGTCGTTTTTGAGCATAATCTCAATCGCCTTTGTTACATCATCATCTTCATTGATAAATATCTTTACGGGCACCATAATACGACTAACAGGCAATTCAAGAATAGCCTTCTTATCCTCATCGGAGATGTTACAGCAGTATTCTACTTCAGCATTGTCACCTTTCTTTTTGCAAAATAGTGCCTTGAGGATATCTATTAGGCAGACCGTTCCTAATAACATATACTTCTCATCAAAAACGAGTACTCCTATGGATATATGGTAGGTCTTTGGATCTTGATATGACTTCTTGATGAGATTCATAGCCTGTTTTATGGAAAACCAATAAGGTATATGTGGAAACTCAAATAGGTCAGTCATCACAGACTTGACATCCTGTTTTTCAATCATGTCCGCTCCTTCTTGAAATACTTTTGCAAACAATATACATCAAAACGATAAAAAAATACAAAATCTGCTTATGACACAGAAGGAAGTTTTACAAAATCAGGATAAACTGAAACAGAATGTTTTCTTAACACAGTGGGGCTATCTTTGATAAATCTGGGTTAAATATCGTATCCTGTAAAGCCCAAACATGATATCACGATACCTTTTGGGGTTTAGTATACCAACCCGTTAAAATCTTGGCTTGATAAAGGTCCCAAGGCAACCAAACAGCCTTTGCCACTGTTGATGAGTCTGTAAGCGAGGTCTCTCGCATGCTTTAATGTTACAGACTCTACCGCCTTGATTATCTCTTGATTTGAGAAATACCTGCCAAAGTATATCTCTTGACGTGCTATGCTCTGCATCCTGCTGCTTGTGGATTCGAGCCCTAAGATAAGGTTTCCTTTAATCTGATCCTTTGCCCTTTTTAACTCATCCCCGGTTATTGTCTCGTAAAGCCTTTGCATCTCTTTTATTATCATCTGAGATACCAACACCGCCCTTTTCTTGCTAACACCTGCATATACAGCCCAAAAGCCTGTATCGAGGTATGAAGAGGTAAACGAATATATAGAATAGGCATATCCTTTTTTCTCTCTGATCTCTTGAAAGAGTCTTGAACTTACACTTGCACCCAAGATAGAGTTTAATAATGCAAGCGCATATCTATCCTCACTTGCAAATGGTATTCCCTCTACTCCATAGCAGATATGCGTCTCTGAAAGGTCCTTTTGAAAGACTGCAGTCCCAATCCTAAACTCATTTGGTGTATTAAGTGTAGGGGTAGAGCCCCTCCCGATGGAGCCAAGATAATGATTGAGTTTTGTTATAACATCTTGATGGTCAAACTTGCCAGCACAAGATATTACTATATCTTCGGTCCCATAGTAATTATTGACATGACTGACAAGGTCATCCCTCTTAAACTGTCTGATCGTCTCTCGTTTGCCAAGGACAGGTTGTCCTAATCCCTCATCACCCCATATAGTTTTAATAAACAGGTCGTGAATGTAATCATCAGGAGTGTCCTCAACAAGCTTAATCTCTTCCTTGATTACCCCCTTTTCCTTTTCTATTTCTTCTTCGGGGAATTTTGAATTGAGAAATATGTCTGATAAGAGTTCTATTGCAGAGTCTTTATACTCATCCAACACCTTTACATAAAAGGCTGTATTCTCTCTGCTTGTAAAGGCATTTAGATCACCACCTAAGGAATCTATGTCAAAGGCAATATCTGAAGGTGTCCGTTTGTTTGTCCCTTTAAAAAACATGTGTTCAAGAAAGTGTGATATCCCATTCATTGATGGGATCTCGTTTCTTGAACCAACCTTTACCCATATAGCAATAATGAAAGAACGAAAATTCACCAATTGTTCAGAGACAACTGGTATCCCGTTGTCTAATGTTGCCTTCCTAAACATTGCTTGATTCTGACTGTGCCCGCATCGCCTCCTTTCTGCTGAGCTTTATCTTGCCTTGATTGTCAACATCTATCACCTTAACAAGAACCTCATCACCAACCTTTAACTCATCTGTAACCTTTGCTATGCGTCTTTCAGAGATCTGTGAAATGTGAAGCAGACCTTCAGTGCCAGGAATAATCTCTACAAATGCACCAAAATCAGCAATCCTTTTAACCTTTCCAAGATAAATCTTACCAACCTCAGCCTCTTCAACAATACCTTTGATTATATCAATCGCCTTCTGCGCTGAACCCTCGTCTGAGGATGCGATATTAACAACACCGCTATCTTCGATATCTATCTTAACACCGGTCTGTTCAATAATACCCCTTATTACCTTACCGCCCGAACCGATAACATCCTTAATCTTGTCTTGTTTTATCTTCATCTTGTATATCCGAGGTGCAAACGGTGACAATTGAGCCCTTGGTTCTGATATGGTCTCTTTTATCTTATTGAGTATAAAAAGCCTTCCCTGCCTCGCCTGCTCAAGTGCGTTTGATAAGACATCCATACTCACACCACCTATCTTAACATCCATCTGAAAGGCAGTAATACCAGCATCCGTGCCGGCCACCTTGAAATCCATGTCACCCAAATGGTCTTCCAAGCCTAAAATATCGGTCAAAACTATAGTCTTGTCACCTTCTTTAATCAAGCCCATGGCTATGCCAGCTACAGGGTTTTTGATCGGCACACCGGCATCCATCAAGGATAGGGTTGCCCCACATACGGTTGCCATAGACGATGAGCCATTAGATTCAAGTATGTCTGACACGATCCTTATTGTATATGGGAACTTGTCTTTTTTAGGTATCACAACCTTTAATGCCCTCTCTGCCAATGCCCCGTGTCCAATCTCCCTTCTTCCGGGTGATCTAAGTGGCTTTACCTCACCAACACTAAACGGGGGGAAATTGTAGTGCAACATAAAAGACTTAAATGTATCGCCTTCAAGAGACTCAACCCTCTGCTCATCCTCTTGTGTGCCAAGTGTGGTCACCGCCAATGCTTGGGTCTCACCCCTTATGAAAAGGGCAGAACCATGTGCCCTGGGGAGGACGCTTGTCATACAAGTTATGCTTCTTATCTCATCTGGTTTTCTCCCGTCAACCCTAATCCCTTCAGTCAAGATCATAGACCTGACAATCTCTTTTTCATATTCATCAAATGTGTTGGATATAAATCTCTTTAGGTCAGTTTTGCTGTCGCCTGTATATTTAAGGGCATTTTCCTCGGTGTTAAAGTTTCTGATAATATCATCGAGTATACCGTCTAATGCCTCTTGTCTTCTCTGCTTGCCTGGTATCCTTATGGCACCTTGGATTAACTCTCTTGAGAATTCCCTTATCGACTGTTTTAATTCTGGGTAGTCTGGTTGAGGCATAAAGGTCTTTTTAGTTTTGCCAACTATTTGTCTTAGGTCGTTTTGCAGTTTTACCATTGTTTTTATCTCTCTATGGGCAATCTCTATCGCCTTTAAAATAGTCTCCTCAGAAACCTCCTCCCCACCACCTTCTACCATAATGACCGCATCATCAGTTCCTGCAACAACGAGATTCAGTTCAAGGTCCTCTGACTCTGATAGATTTGGATTTATAATGAACTCACCATTTTTAAGACCTACCCTTACTCCTCCAACAGGTCCATTGAAAGGTATATCTGATATGTGTGTTGCAGCAGACATACCTATGATCCCAAGTATATCGGCAACATTCTCATCACCGTAAGAAAGCACTGATACTATACCCTGTGTTTCTTCATAAAAATCCTTAGGAAATAGAGGTCTGATCGGCCTATCAATAAGTCTTGATATCAGTATCTCCCTTTCAGTAGGTTTACCTTCCCTCTTAAAAAAACCGCCGGGTATCTTACCAGCAGCGTATGTCTTTTCCTGATAATCAATAGTGAGAGGAAAAAAATCCAGACTGTCTCCCTTTTTTTTGTCACAAACTACGGTAGCAAGGACATATGTATCACCATATCTCACCAACACAGCACCGTCAGACTGCCTTGCAATCTGACCTGTTTCAATAACTAATGGTTGCCCTTTAAGCGTTAATTCTACTCTGGTCATATAGATTGGTATGAACTCCTTATTTGAATTTATTTGAGAGAAAATAGACTGTCACAATATGATAGTCTTGGCTATTTTCTTAAGCCGAGGCGACTTAATAATGTTTCATATCTATTTTTATCCGTTGTTTTTAGGTAACTGATCAGTTTTTTCCTCTGCGCAACGAGTTTTAACAGTCCCCTTCTTGAATGATGATCCTTTTTGTGCACCTTGAAGTGCTCAGTTAGGTATGAAATCCTCTCTGTCAATAGGGCTATCTGAACCTCGGGGGAGCCAGAATCCTTCTCATGCATGCGGTATGTCTCTATCAGCTCCTTCTTTTTGTCCTTGTTTAGAGGCATTGTCTTGTTGTCACCACCTTTCAAGTATTAAGATTTTAGGTTAGTAGGATAACATAAACTCATATGCATAGTAAAGAAGTGGCTAATAACTAAATGAATTAGTAGATACAACTTATGGGTTTAAAAAAAATCAACATGACAGATAGCAAAATGAGGCAGATGGCAAGATATTTGTACTTAAATCTTAACAAAGAAGGCATGAATAAGGGATCAGTAATAAGTAATGGAATTAATTTAGCAAATCAAGCCTCAAGTCAAACCTGCAGATTATGGAAATCCTGAAATAGCCCTTCTTATCTCTACTTTAGGTGAGGCAAAAAATCCCATGCTATAGAATTAAATAACATAAACAACCCTTTTCAAAGGGTAGGGAATCGGGAGTTACTATTCCCCCCCTTGCTAAATCATTACCAAAAATGATTGGTATTTTACTTTTAACTACTTTTTAAAGACACCAAAAAGCTTGTCTAATGCTCCCTTTTCAAGTCTTGAGACCTGTTCTAACTCTCCTGCATCAAGCCAAACACCTTGACAATCTGTACACTTGTCGATCTTTATTCCCTTATAATCAATCTCAACAAGATTCATTCCGCATTTGGGACATTTCATAAAGTGAAGTTCTTTTAATTTTTGCCTTTCAGACTCCATCATCTTTTTTTGTTTTTCATCTTCTAACTTCTTTAGCCTCTCAAATTCCTTCCTCGCCATATATTCTTCTTCTAATTCACTTGGTCTCATTCCCAAAACCTCCTTATTTTTTTTCGTTTTAAATTTAAAG
>JBDNDH010000070.1:0-6780 GCA_046719235.1 Thermodesulfovibrionales bacterium | reverse complement strand
CGATCTACCATGCTGTAAATTCTCGTATGATACTATACACCCTGCTACATCTGGTGTGGTTTTTTTGAAAGTATTTTAGGTATGATAATAGCCGTTTACATTTGTGGTAATTATTTAGAGTATAATTAAAAACCATTTGCAATAAATAAAATAATATCTCAGTTTTTATTGCCTACATAATGTTTATGATTAGATGTGTAATTAACTTTTAAAATAGGGGAGGGTAAAGGATGAGTTTATTCAACAATTTGAAGGTGAAGTATAAGTTATTGGTCGTATTTGGAATTATTGCTGTTATCAGCGGCCTTGCCAGCCTATTGAGTGTACTATCGATAAGGTCTCTGGATAAACAGATTAACATAATCGTCAATGACCGTTATGTAAAAGTAAATAAGATGAATGAAGTGAAGGCTGAGGTCTTAGAGATTGCAGAGTTGTTGAGAAACATGTTAATTGTTGATGACCAGAAACAGATCGATGCATATATGAATAGGGTGAGAGATCTTCAGGCATCTGTAGCGGATAAAATTAAATTTTTTGATGTAGCAATTAAGAGTGAGGAAGGCAAAAAACTGCTATCAGAACTCAAAGCCGTAAGAGAGGAATATATAAAAGAGAGAGAAAAGCAATACAAACTTTTAAAAGAAGGAAAGAAAAAAGAGGCTCTGGATTTATTGCTTGGCAGTGTGTCAAACGCTCAACAGACTTATCTCAATACAATATCGAAGAATATCAAATTTCAAGAAAAACAGATGGTTAAGGCAGTTGAAAACGCAGATTCGGAATACCATATGAGCATAATCTTAGTGATTATAGGAGGGTTTATTTCTTTGTCTATAATGACAGGTTTTATAATCCTTTTAACGAAAGGTATTGCTGCCCCATTAAATCAATGCACGGATATTGCTCAAAAGATGTCATCTGGTGATTTATCCATGAGTTATGAATTCTCAACTAAAACTACAACCAAAGACGAGATAGGTCAATTGGTCTCAGCCATAAGGGGGATGCAGGAGAAGTGGAGAAATATAGTGCTTGAGCTTAAGTCTTCATCAGATACTTTGGCTTCTGCCAGCCAGCAATTGAGCGCCAGTTCAGAGCAGATGTCAAGAGGGGTTTCAGAGCAGTCAGGCAGGGCATCTCAAATAGCTACCTCGGCGACTGAGATGTCCCAGACTGTGATCGATATAGCGAAAAATACATCAAATATCGCATCTTCTGCTGTAGAGACATCAAGGATTGCAAAAGATGGTGAAGAAGTAGTAAGCAAATCAGTCAATGAGGTTAAGGCAATAGCACAGACGGTAAGTGAATCTGCAGGATTTATAGGTTCTCTTGGAGAACGTTCACAGCAGATAGGTGAAATAGTTAATGTTATAAAAGATATTGCGGATCAAACAAACCTTCTTGCTCTAAATGCAGCCATTGAGGCGGCTCGCGCTGGTGAGCAGGGGCGTGGATTTGCAGTAGTTGCGGATGAGGTTAGAAAGCTTGCTGAAAGGACCTCAAAGGCTACTTCAGAGATAGGGAGCATGATAGGGGCTATACAGGATGAGGTTCAAAAGGCTGTTGTTTCTATGAACGAGGCTATTAGGCGAGTTGACACAGGGGTGGAGTATTCTACCAATGCAGGAGATGCACTGAGAGAGATCGTAAGGAGCGTGGAAAATCTTCAATCTATGGTTCAGCAGATTGCATCAGCCACAGAGGAGATGTCATCAGTCTCTGAACATATAAGTGGAGACATAGAAACGATTGCCACTGTTTCAAATGAGACATCTAAGAGCTCTGAGCAGATAACTGCATCATCTTCAGATTTGGCGAGACTTGCTACAAAACTAACCGAATTAGTGAGGCGATTTAAGGTTTGAGATAGCAAGACCAAATAATGCAGTGTAATGAGGAGGCAAATGTAGTATCATCTCTGCCTAACAGTGTCTTTCATAGGTAATAGTTTTGACCTTGCGGCCAATATAGATCTAAGCGGATTATCACCGTTCAAGTTGATTTTTTCGCTAAATACTGCCTTTTATTTAGAAGTCAATTTGCTTCTATTGTCAATTCCTTTTCGGAATAACCAAAGATTGCAAGCATATCGATACAGATTTTAACAATGTTATTAGCGCTCAAATTGGTTTCCACATAAATATTGGTTCCATTAATCTTTTCTGGTGCCCTTAACTCATTGGCGCTACGAGTAAAATATGGACGCTTACGGCCAACGATTTTTAATGTCTTTTCAAAATCCTTTCTGTGGTTAGATCTAATTATTTCACAAAGAAGGATTGTTTTGATTTGAATTTGAGCCAAACTGCATGTTGTAGAGCTCTGTATAAATCCCGCCTTGTCTTAAGAGATCATCATGTGAGCCGACTTGCTCAATCATGCCGTTGTTTAATACGATTATCTTTTGGGATATCTGAACGGTAGATAGCCTATGGGCAATCACGATGGTTGTTCTGCCACGCATGAGACTCTCTAATGCCTTCTGAACCTTTTGCTCAGACTCTGTATCAAGTGATGATGTGGCCTCATCTAAGAGCAGGATCTTTGGATTCTTGAGGATTGCCCTCGCAATAGTGAGTCTCTGTTTTTGTCCACCAGACAATCTTGCCCCTTGCTCACCAATGACTGTATCATAGCCATTAGGCAATTCCATAATAAAATCGTGGGCATATGCCGACTTCGCAGCATCAATAATCTCCTCTAATGTGGCATCTCTTTTTCCTATTTGGATGTTTGCCTTGACGGTATCGTCAAACAATATTACATCCTGGCTAACAAGCCCGATAACACTTCTAAGACATTGTAGGTCTATATCCCTTGTGTCTATCCCATCAATCTTTACACTACCTTTTGTAGGAAACCAAAAACCACCAACCAAATCTACTATTGTTGTTTTACCAGCACCGCTATACCCCACGATCGCGACGATCTCCCCTTCTTTTACCTCAAAGTTTATGTTCTTTAATACCAAATCATCGCTGTTAGGATAGGAAAAATATACATTTTCAAAGGCGATGTTGCCATTAATTTCCGTTCTTATCCCACCTTTTCTCTCTTCTTCGATGAGCAGCATCTCTTTTATCTTCTCAAATACGGTTCTTATCTGTTGAAATCCATTGTGAACCTTACTCAGCCTTTTCAATGGGGTATAGACAAGGAGTATAGCGGCGATAAAAGAAAAGAGTGTGCTCGGCTGTATGGAGTCGGTTATGATGAGATGTCCTCCATATATCAAAATGGCAGCGATTCCAATACCACCTAACGCCTCTGCAAGTAATCTTGAGGATTCATCCACCTTTACCTCTTTCATCGTATTCTGATAGTGTGCGTTTAGTTCATGTCTGAATTTATCCCTCATCCTGTCTTCAATTGTAAATGCCTTTATCACCTTTATCCCTTGTAGTGTTTCTTGGAGTGTTATCGTGACATCGGAGATCAATACCCTTGTCTTGAGGCTGACTCTTTTCATAATCTTGCCGATCTTTCCAATAGATAAGAGGATTATTGGGATAACCACAAATGCTAAGAGTGCGAGATCCCATCGCCTGTAAAATGCTACTATGAGTAAGACTATTGCGGTTGCCCCTTCAACGATAAAATCCCTTACAGTGCCTGCAAATATAGATTGCATCAGCCCCACATCGTTTAGCATCCTTGATATCACAGTTCCGCTCGGTGTTGTGCTATGAAAAGACATTGGTAGCCACACGAGCCTGCTGTAAATAGTCTCTCTTACATCTACTGCGATCCTTGCCCCAACTGAGTTCATGAGATAACTTGTTGTATAAACAAAGATACCTCTTAGTATAAAAAGTATAATGACTCCCAACGGTATAAGTGTGAGGATCACGGTGGATTTTTTTGAAAAGACCAGATCCAATGCTGGCTGAATAGCCCATGCAATAAGCCCATTTATCCCTGATAGTGCTGAACTACACAGTATAGCGAATATAAAGAGCTTCACATAGGGTCTTGCAAGACTATACATAGTCTTGAGGTCATCTTTGAATGAACCGCCTTTGTATTTCTGAAATATACCAAAGACACGACCTGGGGTATCGTTCATATATAGGCTATTTTAATCTGGAAGTAGAAAAATGGGCTTTTTCGTAGATTATCAAGTATCAATACCTTCTGTAATGGTATCCAAACCCGAAACCCCAACCCCAAGGATAGTATCCTTCATACCAAGGGTTGTAATATTGATACCGCCTCTGTGGTTTGCTCCAGAGAAATATCTCTTCAATATGGAAAAAAGGAAACAGGTAAGACATTTCTTCTATCTTACCAGGTTGTAAACCTCTAAAAACCCCGCCAATAGTTACATATCTACCCCTTTCATATACAATGGGGTCAAGGAAACCGTATTCTCTCTTAAATAATGCCTTAATCCTTGCATTCGGGTGCTTACTACTTCTTGGGATACCATCATGATCAACATCTACATAAACCGCCTCTAATAACGATCCTTCGGCAGTTACCTTTACATCAACGATCTGTCCACCAAAGACAAAGAGCCTATTTTCATAGGCAATAGGGTTTGATATCAATTCACTTATTGGGAGATTGGTATAGGCATTTCTAACGAGGTTTGGGGTCAATACATGGGGGACGCAGGATATCAGATTTGAGATAATAAACAATGAAAAGGTCCCATAAATGAAGGCAATCAGATATCTTTTTATGTTAAACATTGTGGTATGCCTCCTTGATAGATTTATTAATAATATCGCATATCAAGCTTTATAAAATCAAAATAATAGATAGCCCCAATCTATAAAATAAAGCCCACAAGGCTTAGACAATCAAGGCTACAGAAAGGAATGTGATGATCATAGCAGACGTTATGTTTAGAGAAAATCTTAAGGCTTGATTGAGAAGTTGATTTTTTGGAATGCAAGGCAAGGAGGATTCTGAACATATATCTCTTAGAAATAGGCATGACATGGGGATCATCATGCCATTTTTTAGAGACTTAGCCTTGTGGATGTTTAAGCCTCATAAGAACTTTTGAAAGGTTATCTTTTGATAAGAGATAAAAACTTGACAATACAATAAGATATTATTGTAAAATTTGAACCTTTGTATAAAATACTGCCAAACTATTTTACAAAAGAGGTGGATATATGACAAAAGCTGACATCGTATCAATCTTGATTGAGAGGATTGGGCTACAAAAGGCAGAAGCACAAATGGTTGTAGAGATGCTTATTGAAAGCTTGAAAGATGCCCTACTGTCTGGTGAGACAGTTAAGATATCGGGATTTGGGACATTTATTGTTAGAAAGAAGGGTTCAAGGATTGGTAGAAATCCTAAGACAAAAGAGGAAGTAACCATCACACCAAGAAGGGTTATTGCATTTAGGGCAAGTGAACAACTCAAGGATGCAATAGAAAAAACTATCAATCCTCAGTAAAGAAGGATGGGTGATTTTGAAGAGACACCTAATGAATTTAGTCTTTCTCCTGTAAGGCTTTTTTATAAGATAGGGGATGTAGCCAAATTAATCGGTGTAGAGTCGCATGTAATAAGATATTGGGAGAGGGCTTTTCCAGAGATTAGTCCAAGTAGGAGCAGGTCGGGGCAGAGGGTATATACCAAAAAGGACATAGAACTCCTGTTATATATCAAGCGGTTACAGTATGAAGAGGGCTACACCTTAGATGGTGTAAAAAAAAGGCTACAAGAGGAGAAACACGCTACAAAGAAGGTTAGCAGTAAAGTGGATTTAAATCTGATCAGATACATCAAATCAAGGCTTAGAGAGATATCAGACGGCATCAAGATATGATATACCTTGATTTTGGTGTCTAAAAAATCACCTCAACAGCAAGATACTATCTGCCCTATCCATGTTGTAGATGGGATATCCCTTCACCCCTTTTACCCAAGGCTGAACCAATATGTAATCTGTCTTGTGCCAAAAGGGTATCATAGGAAGTTCAGACATTATCTTGTCCTCTATGGTCTTAAAGGCTTTGATGACATCATGGTTTTTGATATACAACCTTGAAATATCCAAGAGGTCATCAATCTCCCTGTCTACAAATCGGGTCTTATTTCCACCATAACCTATATTTCTTGAATGAAACAGTGGATAGAGAAAATTTTCAGGGTGGGGATAATCCACCCACCAACTTAGCCAGAAAAGGTCTGCATCACCCTTAATAACAGCCTCTTTGAATGCTGTCCACTCAATCTGTTTGATCCTGACCTTTATGCCCACACCATCCAGATAGTATTGGATTATCTCAGCAAGGTCAATCACATCCTGTTCGGGAGTAACGAACATGGTTACTGTAATACTATCAATCCCTGACAGATTTAACATCCTTCTGGCTTCATTAGGGTCATATCTGATGTCAGAGCTGCATCTCCATTGTCTCAATTCCTCTGGAACAATACAATCTGCCAATCTTCCCCTTTTTTGCATGAATGTATTTAGTATCTTTTCCCTGTCAATGGCGTGGGCAACCGCCTTGCGGATGTTTTTGTTGTTGAAGGGATATCTCTGTGTGTTCATACCAAGGTAGTAGGTGTTGAGAGACCTTACAGTGATGATGTTTTTATCCTTTTTGCTCACAAGGTGTGAGAATGCAGAGGCAGGTATCCCTAAGACATCTATGTTTCCGACCTCAAACTCCACGATGGCTGTTAGATCTTCTGGTATGACCCTATAGACAATACCCTTAGGTTTGTATTTGTCGTAGGGCTGTCTTCTGGATTGTAAGACGATTTCCCTTGAGGGGTGCCATTTGAGCAGATAATAATCA
>JBDNDH010000007.1:0-14344 GCA_046719235.1 Thermodesulfovibrionales bacterium | reverse complement strand
GGTTTAAAAGATTTTTTGTTTTTATAAGCCCTCGTAAAGATTTTTATTGTATAATCACTATGCTAATTGTTTTGGGGAGATAAATGTCAGAAAACACACCATTGATGAAACAATACCTGTCTATCAAAGAAAGGTATCAAGACTGTATAATTTTCTTTAGACTCGGCGATTTTTATGAGATGTTTGATGAAGATGCCAGGATTGCCTCCTCAATACTTCAAATTACCCTCACATCAAGGGATAAAAATAAAGATGAGCCTGTGGCAATGTGTGGTGTACCTTATTTTTCTGCGGATCTGTATATATCAAAACTTATAAAGGCTGGCTATAAGGTTGCTATCTGTGAACAGGTTGAAGACCCGAGATTTGCCAAGGGTATTGTCAAGCGTGAGGTTGTAAGGGTAATCACACCCGGCACTTATACACCTGATGAAGCCAATGAAAATAACTATATTATGAGCATGGTGTTGAAGGACGAAATCTTAGGTTTTGCGGTTGCAGATTTATCCACAGGGGATTTTATCCTGTTTGAGACCACTAAAGATATTGAAGACGAGGTAGTTCGCTATGAGCCGAAGGAACTACTCATTCCAGAAAGTCTAAGGAATATCATAACTCCAGATTTGTTTGAGGGTATCTATAAGACCTACTATGAAGAATGGCTATTTGATTACCCTGAGGCATACAAAAGATTGCTTATTCATTTTAATGTTTCAAGCCTTGAAGGATATGGTTGTGAGGGGCTACATGCGGCTATATGCGCAGGGGGCGGACTTATCAAATACCTGAGAGATAACCTTAACCATCTGACATTTAAAGGTATAAAAGTGGTAAGGTCAGATGAGTTTATGTATATTGACAATACAACCAAACGGAACCTTGAGATTACACGGAATCTTAAAGACAATACTGATAAGGGCTCATTGTTGTGGATATTAGACCAGACACAAACACCAATGGGTGGAAGGTTTTTAAGAAGTGCCATCACCAAGCCATTGATGTCGCTATCTGAGATTCATAAGAGACTCGACTCAGTGAGGGCACTTATAGAAGATTACGATTTGCTTGAGGAATTGAGGACCACCCTAAGAAACATAAACGATATACAGCGGTTTGCATCAAAGATAATATCTGGGAGTATTTCTCCAAAAGAACTCATCTCTCTTAAATCATCACTATCGTATCTACCAAAGATAAAGAAGGCACTCATAAGGTCAGAAAACCCCCACATCAAGGCTATCGGCTCTGATATATCCGAACTACAGGACATGAGGGATATGATCCACAACACCATAGTTGATAATCCCCCAAACACGATAAGTGACAGTGGGGTTATAAGACAGGGTTTCAACAAAGAGATAGATGATCTCAGGGCAATCTCATCAGATGTAAAGGAATACATAGCAAATCTTGAACAGGAAGAGCGTCATAAAACAGGCATCTCGTCTCTCAAGATAGGATACAACAAGGTCTTTGGTTACTATATTGAGGTCACTAATCCTAACCTTCAGTTTGTCCCCCCCGACTATATCAGGAAACAAACCCTTACAAACTGTGAAAGATTCATAACACCGGATTTAAAGGATTATGAGACTAAGGTGTTAAATGCTGAGCAGAGACTAAAGGAACTTGAGTTGCTGGAATACGAGGCACTAATAGTAAGACTCAAGAGATTTACAGATGCATTATTTAAGACCTCAGATGCCATAGCGATGATAGACTTTTTGCTCTCCTTTGCCACCGTAGCAAAGAGGAATGATTACATCATGCCTATAGTAGATGACTCTGATAGGATAGAGATATACGATGGCAGACACCCTGTAATTGAGAAGATGATCAAGGACAGGATGATAACAGTAGAGGGAAACAGTTTCATTCCCAATGATTGTCTGATGGATAAACAGGACAACACAATACTGATTATCACTGGTCCTAATATGGCAGGTAAATCGACATATATGAGGCAGGTGGCACTCATTACCTTGATGGCTCAGATAGGCTCTTATGTCCCTGCATCAAAGGCACGGATAGGAATTGTGGATAGGATATTTACTCGTATAGGGGCATCCGATTTCATTACAAAGGGACAGAGCACATTCATGGTAGAGATGATCGAAACGGCAAATATATTGAATAATGCGACAGGTAAAAGTTTGATATTACTTGATGAGATTGGGCGTGGGACAAGCACCTTTGATGGTATAAGTATCGCATGGGCTGTTGTCGAATACCTTGCACAGGTTTTAAAGGCGAGGACCTTGTTTGCAACACATTATCACGAACTAACGGATCTGGAGTTTAGGATAGATGGGGTAAAAAACTACAATATAGTTGTCAGGGAATGGGGTGATAGTATCATCTTTTTACACAAGGTTGAAAAGGGTTCTGCGGATAAGAGTTATGGGATACAGGTTGGAAGGCTTGCTGGCATACCAGAGAAGGTCATTGAGAGGGCAAAGGAGATACTGGTTAACTTAGAAAAAAGGGATTCAGAAAGGGTTACTAAGAAGTCAGTCCAGTTGAGTCTATTTGGTTATGATGATATAACAGAAGAGATATTGAGTCTTGATTTATCAAACATATCGCCTCAGAAGGCACTCAAGAAACTCAAGGAGTTTCAGGCAAGGTTGATGAGATGATAAAGGTTGCGCTTACAGGTAACATAGGTATGGGGAAGACCACCGTTGGAAAGGTATTCAGCTCATTAGGCGCATTAGTAATCAACACTGATGATGTAGTAAGTCAACTATTAAATAGCGATGAAGTCAAGAAAAGGATAATTGCTGTCTTTGGCAGAGGTATTTTGAGTGATCAGGTGATAGACAAGAAGGCATTGGCAGAACTTGTCTTTAACGATGCTAAAAAAAGGGCTGAATTAGAAGATATCATTCATCCATTGGTCTTTGAGGAGGTTGATAGGATCGCAAGTAATACAGGCAAAGATTGCATATTAATAGTTGAGGCACCAATAATCTTTGAAAGGGGATATCAAGGTTTGTTTGACAAGACTATAACCGTTTTTTGTGATGAAAACACTGCGATTAACAGGCTGATGTCAAAAGGCATAAACAAAGATGATGCTATAGCAAGGATACGGGCTCAGATGCCCATAGAGAAGAAATGTGCCTTATCTGATTTTTTGATAGACAATAATAAAGGCATTAATGATCTGTATGACCAGGTCTTGGCGATATATAAAATCTTAGAAAGGATGGCAGATGGTAGAGGTAAAGGGGATATTTAGTGACGAGAATATAATAAACCCTGTGATCACCATAGGAAATTTTGACGGAGTTCATATAGGACATCAAGAGGTTTTTAATGTCTTAATTAACAAGGCTAATGAATTGCATGGCACCCCAACGGTTATGACCTTTTATCCTCATCCTATCAAGGTTCTTGCCCCTGACAAGGATATAAAGATGATAACAACCCTTCAGGACAGGATCACCCTATTTGAAAAAAATGGTATAAAGGCTGTAGTGGTCATTGAGTTTGACAAGCCCTTTGCGAGTATCCCTGCAGAGGTATTTGTAAGGGATATACTTGTGATGAGATTAGGGATTAAAGGTATAGTGGTTGGAAATAATTATGTGTTTGGCAAAGGTAAAAAGGGGACTACTGATTTGTTGAGACAAAAGGGGATGGAGTTTGGTTTCGATGTGGACATAGTGGCTTTTAAGATGCTTGGACAGACTGTTGCAAGTAGTAGTAAGATCAGGCAGTTTATATCAAGAGGCAAGATTACAGAGGCTAATCAGATGCTTGGCAGGGCATATCACATCAACGGTGTTGTGATTAAAGGGACTGGCAGGGGTAAGGAAATGCTCAATATTCCAACAGCCAACCTGGCTACTGACAATGAATTAATCCCTTCAGATGGTGTTTATGCGGTGAAGGTAACAGTCTTTGATAAACATGCCAACACCTATGATGCGGTTGCAAATATTGGTAACAACCCTACCTTTAGGAATCCCCAAAAGAGCTATGAGGTTCATATATTCAATTTAGATGAAGACCTTTTAGGAAAGGCTGTAAGGGTGCATTTTATAAAGCGTATCCGTGATGAGATAATCTTTGGTAGCGTTGAGGCATTGAGAGGACAGATATTAAAAGATATGGACGTTGCAATGAAGATCCTTGCTTCGTATGATACTAACCTGTTTATATAAGGTTATAATGTTTTAGGAGACAGCAAAAGATATGGACATCGCATCTTTAATAGGTTTGATAGTAGGGTTTCTGGCAATAGTAATCGGTAATTTTCTTGAGGGAGGACATATAGGCCATCTTCTCCAACTAGCAGCGGCAATGATAGTCTTTGGGGGAACCTTTGGTGCAACCCTTCTGAGTTACTCGATGAGAGATATTTTTGATGCCATAAAGGTTTTAAAAAAGGTATTTGGTGGCTCACAGTATAACCCATACGATGTAATTGAAGACATACTAAGGACTCTTGCGAAGGCAAGGAAGATTGGCTTGATTGCACTTGAGAATGAACTAAACACCATAGAGCATCCATTCCTAAAGAGGGGATTGGGTCTTATAATTGATGGGATGCAACCAGCAATGGTGAAGGAGATCCTATACAGGGAGATAGAAAGTTATGAGGAGTATTATAAAAAGATCTCAAAGGTGTATGAATCTGCTGGCGGCTTTGCGCCTACAATAGGTATACTTGGTGCAGTTCTCGGGCTTATTCATGTTATGCAGAATGTTACAGATCCCTCAAAGATTGGAGGAGGTATAGCCGTTGCCTTTGTAGCCACGATATATGGGGTTGGCTCGGCTAATCTAATTTTTATACCAATCGCCAAAAAGATTCAGCACAAGTTAAAAGACGATATCATACTGATGGAGATGATTATTGAGGGTATTATGGGCATTGAGAGTGGGCTAAATCCATATTTTCTTAAAAATCGACTTTTGGCATTTTTAACCACATACAATAGATTGACATGATTAGACGAAAAAAGATAGAAGAGGAAGAAGAAAAGCACGAGCGGTGGTTGATATCATATGCTGATTTTATCACCTTGCTCTTTACATTTTTTGCCGCACTGTATGCCCTTTCAACGATTGATAAGATAAAGGTAGAAAAGTTCAGCGGTTCCATAAGACAGGCATTTTCCATTATTGAACAACCAATCAATCTGTATGAAGAGAGAACCGCAATGATATTTGAGGACATAAGAAATATCATTCATGAACTACCCGGGATATCTCTAAAGAAGGACTCAAGAGGGACCGTTATTACTCTCTCAGATGCTGTGGCTTTTCCATCTGGCTCTGCAGATCTAACAGATGAGATAAAACCATTTCTTGAGAATGTGTCCAAAATACTCAAGAGCAATACAAACAGGGTTACCATAGAGGGGCACACTGACAATGTGCCTATTATGACTGCAAGATTTCGGTCAAACTTTGAGCTATCAACTGCGAGGGCTTCAAGTGTCTTGAAATACCTGATTGATACTGGACTTATGCCAGATAGGTTTGCGGTTGCTGGTTACGGAGAGTTTAGACCAATAGCAGATAACACCACCCCTGAAGGCAGGGCAAAGAACAGGAGGGTGGAGATTATTGTTCACCCTTATTGATAAATCGTGGTCTGATTTCTTTTGAATTGACAATATGATATAATAACAAACCTTTCAGTTATGACCCAAGAAAAGGATAAATTCATACATATGAGGGAGTATTCAAGGGTTGATGCGCAGATCCCCTTTGAATACAGGGTTGTATCACCTGAGGAGATTTACAAACTATCATCCCGCATCTCTGCGGATACCACCATTACATATTTCGCTACACCTAAGGAGCATGAGGATAGGTTGTTAGCAGAGTGGCTAAAATTGATTAATAATAAATTGGATTCTATCATCATGCTCTTGACATTTCACCGTGAGGGTTTTTCAACATTACCATATAGGGATGTTAATATTAGTGGTGGTGGGATGAGTTTTCATGCCAAAGAGCCGCATGATATCGGCACGATGATGGAGTTGAAGATGCTTTTGCCCATGTTTCCCCCTGTGGCGATGTTTATATATGCAGAGGTGGTCAAATGTGAAAGAGACAAAGATGAATGGATTGTGGGTGTGAAATTCATAAAGATTGACGAGGAGATTAGAGACGAGATAGTCCGTTTTGTATTTAAAAGACAGAGAGAGACTATGCGGGAGAGACGAAAGTAGATGTTTGTAATTATTGGATGCATAGTGGTTATAGTCTGCGTATTAGGTGGTTACAAGATGCACGGAGGAAACCTGAGTGTTCTTGTTCAACCATCAGAGTATATCATTATTGTTGGGGCTGCTATTGGTGGTCTGATTATCGCATCACCTCCAAAGATACTTTCAATGGTAATAAAGGGTATGATAGGCATGCTCAGCGCAAAGTCCTATACCAAGCAAGATTACCTTGAGTCCCTAATATTATTAAGTGATATATTTACGAAGATAAGAAAGGAAGGGCTTGTATCAATAGAGGCTGATGTGGATAATCCTGAGGCAAGCCCTATTTTTTCAAAATATCCAAATTTCTTAAAAAACCATCACGCTGTTGCCCTCGTGACAGATACCTTACGCACAGTCATGACAACGAGTATATCTCCACACGAACTTGAGGCTCTTCTTGATAACGAACTTGAGGCTCATCATGAAGAGGCAATGATACCTTCTAATAGTGTTAACAACATGGCTGATAGCCTCCCAGGACTTGGTATTGTTGCTGCTGTTATGGGTGTTGTTATTACCATGGGGTATATTGATCAACCTCCAAATGTGTTGGGTAATCTTATTGGTGCTGCACTTGTTGGAACATTTACAGGTGTTCTTTTGTGCTATGGTTTCTTTGGTCCTATGGCAAGAAACCTAGCCGTTATTGCCAATGAAAATAAAGAATACATGAATGTCTTCAAGGTTGGTCTGGTTGCCTTTGTAGGAGGGGCAGCCCCACAGATTGCCGTAGAGTTTGCAAGAAGGGTTGTCCCTTCTGTAGTAAAGCCTACTTTCCTTGAGGTAGAAGAGGCTATAAGAAAAAAATAGGAGGTGTTATGAGGATTTTTATTACTTTTGTTTTTTTGGCAACGATACTTACAATGTCTTGTTCAACATCTACGGTAAGATATACCCATGAGGAACTAAGATCATTTTCACCAGAGATCCAACAAAAGATAATCAAAGGGGAGATATCTACAGGGATGACACCCCAACAGGTTAGATATTCGTGGCACGCACCAAAGAATGTAAAGACCAGCCAGACAAAAGATGGTAAGATAGTTGAAGAGTGGACATATTCATATATGGGTGCATGTCCAATAACCCTTCAATTCAGTGATGCAAGGCTTCAATCCATAATAATGTCAGACGCAACAAAGACATCCGAGATCAGATTTACTAAGGAGGAGATAAAGGCATATCCTCCAGAGATACAACAGATGATAATCAATGCGCAGGTATCAACTGGTATGACCCCTCATCAGGTAAGAAATGCCTGGGGGAGTCCAGAGGGTGTAAGTTCATACAAGCATGGTGAGAAAAACGTTGAGGAGTGGACATATTCATCGTCAGCACTTTGCAGGCTTTCACTTATATTTCTTGATGGAAAGGTCTCAGGCATAGTCAGAACCGAGGGACTTTCCAGTAAGTAAAAACATTTATTAGGAGATAATTAATACAGGTGTTAAGTAAAGAGATAAGAGGTGCTTTTTTAGATTACTTTAGGTCAAAGGGACATGAGATAGTAAAAAGTTCACCACTAATCCCGCATAATGATCCAACATTACTTTTTACTAACGCTGGGATGGTTCAGTTTAAGTCTGTATTTTTGGGCGATGAAAAGCGAAGTTATTCGAGGGCTACTACCTGCCAGAAGTCCATGAGGGCAGGTGGTAAACACAATGACCTTGAGAATGTAGGCCATACTGCAAGGCACCATACATTCTTTGAGATGTTAGGTAACTTTTCATTTGGTGATTATTTTAAGTCAGATGCCATTGGCTATGCATGGGAATTACTTGTTGACCATTTTAAGCTACCTAAGGAGAGGTTATGGGTGTCTATTTATGAGGAGGATGATGAGGCTGAACATCTCTGGAGGGATATTACAGGGATTGACCCAAGCCATATAGTCAGATTAGGGGCAAAGGACAATTTCTGGCAGATGGGTGATACAGGTCCCTGTGGTCCGTGTTCGGAGATTATCATAGATCAGGGCTTAGAGGTGGGTTGTAAGACAAAAGACTGCAAGGTCGGATGTGATTGTGATAGGTATCTTGAGTTGTGGAATCTCGTCTTTATGCAGTTTAACCGTGACACCGATGGCAATCTTACCCCTTTACCAAAGCCTAGTATTGATACAGGGATGGGATTGGAGAGAATTTCTGCAGTTCTACAGGGTAAACTAAATAATTACGATACAGACCTCTTTATGCCAATCATATCTTTTGTGGAGTCGCTATCTGGCAAAAAATATAAAACCTCTGATGAAAATGACATCTCTTTTAGGGTTATAGCAGACCATATCAGGGCAATAACATTTCTCATCTCAGACGGGCTCATCCCTTCAAATGAGGGTAGGGGATATGTGTTAAGAAGGATTATACGACGGGCTAGTAGGCATGCGAGGTTATTAGGGTTATACGGTCCATCACTTTACAAGATAGTTGATACAGTATCTGATATTTTTGGTGATGTATATCCTGAGTTAAACAGAGAAGCACAAAGGACAAAGAAACTGCTAAAGATAGAGGAAGAAAGGTTCACAAAGACTGTAGAGCAGGGCATTGCACTCCTTGACGAGATAATCAATAACCTCAAGGCTCAGGGTCAGACTCTTATTCCAGGTGAAGAGGTGTTTAAACTTTATGATACCTATGGATTCCCATTAGACCTTGCAAGGGATATGGCTTTGGATAAACACATGTCAATAGATGAAGACGGATTCCACAATGCTATGCAAGAACAGAGACAAAGGGCGCGTGCATCTTGGGCAGGTGGAGATACAGCAATATCTGCCGTTTATCGTGAGATTTCGGAAGATGTTGGTGACACTAATTTTACCGGCTATGACCGCCTTGAAGATATGGGCACTATCATGGCTATTGTTAAAGACGGTAAAAGGCTACAAAAGGCTGTTAAGGGTGAAGATATTGAGCTGTTTTTGGATAAAACACCATTTTATGGGGAGTCCGGTGGACAGGTTGGAGACAGGGGCGAGATATCTGTTGTGGGGAGAGAGACATCTCAAGGTGAGGTCACAAAGACCACCAAGATATCGTCACTTATCTGTCACCATCTAAAGGTGATTGAAGGTGAGTTTAATGTTGGTGATAGGGTCTTGTGCAGACCCAACAAGTTTGATAGGTTTTCAACTGCAAGAAACCATACCTCTACCCATCTATTGCACAGGGCACTTAGAGATGTTATCGGAGAGCATGTAAAACAGGCTGGTTCTCTGGTATCCCCTGACAGATTGCGGTTTGATTTCACACACTTTTATGCACTTGAGGATAACGAAATAAAGGCGATTGAAGAGATTGTAAATGAGAAGATTATTGAAAATATAGCCGTAATTACAGAACTCAAGGATCTGGATGTAGCCCTAAAAGAAGGTGTCACGGCACTCTTTGATGAAAAGTACGGCGATAAGGTGAGGGTAGTTAAGGTTGGTGATTTTAGTGCTGAGTTATGTGGAGGCACACACTGTAAGGCAACTGGTGATATAGGTGTGTTTGTAATAACATCAGAGGGCAGTGTGGCATCGGGCATTCGTAGGATAGAGGCATTGACTGGCAGATATGGCTATGAATACCTCAAGTCAAAGACCGAGGAGTTGCATAGGATCAGAGAGATTTTAAAGACAGACAAGCCCTTAGAAAGGATACAAAGGCTCATTAATGACCTGAAGGATAAAGAGAGGATTATTGAGCAGATGAAATCACGCTCTGCGGGAAATATATCAGAAGAAGTGGTTGATAGGGCTAAGGAGGTTAATGGTGCAAAGGTTGTTGTCTATAAGACCCACGGATTAGAACAAAAGGACATGAGGTCACTTGCAGATAATATAAGGGACAGGCTAATCAGTGGTATTATCATCATAGCCTCAGTAAATGAGCAACAGGCTGGGTTGCTCTGCATGGTTACAAAGGACCTAACCCATAGGTTTAGTGCTGGTAAAATCTTAAATGAGATTGCCAAGTTATCAGATGGTAGGGCTGGCGGTAAGGCGGAGATGGCTCAGGGTGGGACTAAATCTTTGGAAAAATTAGACAGAGCCCTTGAGGAGTCTTACAGGATTATAGAGGGACTCTCAAGAGATTCATGATTATTTTCTTGATCAATCAGAGTCTTAAATCCTGCCACCAATGAATCCACTTATACTTGTTACAAATGACGATGGCGTGTATTCTGAGGGGATTGCAACCCTTTTCAGGGCAATGAGTGAGATTGGAGATGCCTATATCGTTGCTCCAGATAGGGAGAGGAGTGCAGTTAGCCATGCGCTTACAATGCATAGACCTTTGAGGGTTGAGATGATATCTGAGAAGACATACACAGTCAACGGCACACCTACCGATTGTGTTGCCCTTGCTATAAACAAGATACTCCCAAGGAAGCCTGATGTTGTGGCGTCTGGTATAAACAAGGGTGCAAATCTTGGTGATGATGTAACCTACTCTGGCACAGTCTCGGCTGCTATTGAGGGCACCATACTAAACGTTCCATCATTTGCGATATCACTTGCGGGTAATCATCCCTTCTTGTTTGAGACCGCAGTCCCTTATGCAAAAAAGGTTGCACAGTATATAATCCAATACTCTCTACCTTATGATACACTTTTGAATGTAAATGTTCCTAACATGCCACCAGACAGCATAAAAGGTGCAGTGCTTACTCGACAGGGCAAAAGGATCTATGAAAATTCCATCAAAGATGTACTATCCCCATGGGGAGACACCTACTATTGGATTGGTGGTGGCAAACCCTACTATGAACATGGTGAGGGCATGGACATACAGGCAGTGATGGATGGTTATGTGTCTATTACACCACTACACCTTGATTTTACAAACTACGAGGCCCTTGAGTTTCTTAGAAAGACATGGCTACTATAGACGATTACAAATATCAAAGGGATGTAATGGTAGATACCCAACTGATACCAAGAGGGATTAGTGACAGAAGGGTTATTGATGCGATGAGGAGCATACCAAGACACCTTTTTGTACCGAAGGCTTATATTCAAAGTGCATACAATGATATGGCTTTACCTATTGGAGATGGTCAGACTATATCGCAACCTTACATGGTGGCAGTTATGACAGAGAAACTTGAAGTCAATCAAGAAAGCAAGGTATTGGAGATAGGCACCGGTTCTGGATATCAAACTGCTGTATTGGCTACCTTAGCATATGAGGTTTACACAATTGAGAGGATAGAGTCTTTATCCCATCAGGCTGAGCAGACACTGACAAGCCTTGGATTTAAAAATATACACTTCATTGTGGGCGATGGTTCACTTGGTTATGATGAGGCAAAGCCATACGACAGGGTATTAATAACAGCAGGTGCACCTGCCGTGCCCCAACCCATCAAAGACCAGCTGGCTGATGGGGGCATAATCGTTGCCCCAGTAGGAGACAGATTTTCTCAAACACTTATTATACTTAAAAAGGTTAAGGGTGCATTTACAGTTGAATACTCCACAGGATGTGTCTTTGTGCCACTTTTGGGCAAGCATGGTTGGATGACCTGAAAAAAACTTGACCAAAAACATCGTAAAAAACTAAAATTACATCCTTACTATGACTAAGCAAAAAGACTTATACGAATTACAAGCCGACCTGTGTAAGGTATTTGCCAGTGCTATAAGGATTGAGATAATCCAGCTCCTAAAGGATGGAGAAAGGACTGTCAGCGACCTTGTGGAATTACTAAATACCCCAAAGGCAAATGTTTCCCAACATCTCGCTATCATGCGAAATAAAGGTATTTTGAAAAATAGACGAGAAGGTGTAAACATATATTACAGCATTGCACATGAAAAGATCATTCAGGCATGTGGTCTTATGAGAGAGGTCTTAAATGACGTAATTGCTGAAAGGGGCAAGGTTGCAAATCTGCTTGAGAGTGATGAAGATTGACCTGTCATCAATACAAAATAACATGGAGGCTTTGTAGATGGCTTTCGCAACATTTGAGCGAGGCATCCATCCACCAGATAAAAAGTCGCTTTCAAAAGATAGTCCAATAAGGACGGCAAGATCACCTAAGAGTGTAACAATACCAATCATCCAACATATAGGTGCACCGTGTAAGGTCAATGTGAAGGTTGGTCAAGAGGTAAAAAAGGGTGAATTAATTGCAACAGCTGAGGGTTTTGTGTCAGCCCCAGTCCATAGTTCTGTATCAGGCAAGGTTACTGCAATAACGGATGTCCTTTTGGCAGCTGGTAGGGTTGTTCCTGCAGTTTCAATACAGAATGATATGAAAGAAGAATGGATAGACCTCAAAGATGATCCAAACTATCTCTCTCTTGAGCCAGAGCAACTAAAAAATAGGGTTAAGGATGCAGGGATTGTTGGTATGGGTGGTGCAGCCTTCCCTACACATGTAAAACTCTCTCCACCAAAGGAAAAACCCATTGATGTAGTGATTATCAATGGGGCTGAGTGTGAGCCTTATCTAACCGCAGATTACCGTTTGATGCTTGAAAGACCTACCGATATCGTCAATGGTCTTAGGATTTTGATGATTATATTAGGGGTAAAGAAGGGCTTCATTGGCATTGAGAACAATAAACCTGATGCAATACAGGAGATGAAAAAGGCTGTTGGAGGTGATACTGACATAACGGTTGTCCCCCTTGAGGTCAAATATCCCCAAGGTGCTGAGAAGATGTTGATTAAGGCATGTGTAGGTAGAGAGGTCCCACCGAGGGCACTCCCAATGGATGTAGGTGTGGTAGTTCAAAATGTTGGGACATCTGTTGCGATTTATGAGGCAGCACGTTTTGGAAAACCATTGATAGAACGTGTAATGACACTCACAGGTGAGGCTATTAATAATCCGAGTAATCTGCATGTCAAGATTGGGACTGCCATCTCTGATTTAGTGGATGAATGTGGTGGTTTTAAAACCCCGCCCTCTAAGGTCATCTCTGGTGGTCCGATGATGGGCTTTGCTATTGGCAGCCTTGACATACCGGTCACAAAGGGGACATCGGGCGTTGTAGCGCTGACTGACAAGGAGATTGGTCATATCAGCAAATACGGACCCTGCATACGATGTGGGAGATGCATAGATGCCTGTCCAATGGGACTCATGCCATCTATGTTGAGTATATTGAGTGAAAAGGGCTTTTTTGAGGACGCAAAGTCTTATAATCTGTTTGATTGTTTTGAATGTGGAAGTTGTGCATATGTATGTCCATCAAAGAGGCCTATAGTGCAGTTTGTAAGGCTTGCAAAATCGTTAACAAAACCGTAAGGAAGTCATGGATATCACAAAAAAACAACAAACCTTAATAGTAACGGTAAGCCCTCATGCTACAAGTGCAGAGACCACATCTCACATCATGTGGACTGTGAGCCTTGCCCTTCTGCCCGCATCTGTAATGGGTGTTTACTTTTTTGGTCCTCTGGCGGCGTTAACATTAGTATTGTCAATTGTCTCTGCGTCATTTTTTGAGTATTTATACCAAAAGGCGCTTAAGAAACCCATTAGTATCAATGACGGTAGCGCCTTTTTAACAGGTCTATTGCTTGGATTAAACCTCCCACCAACCGTGCCATTTTACATTCCTATCATAGGATCTTTTGTAGCAATAGTCATCACAAAGCAACTCTTTGGTGGTTTAGGCTATAATGTTTTTAATCCTGCCTTGATAGGTAGGGCTTTTTTGTTGATATCATTCCCAAAGTTAATGACGATATGGAGAGAACCAACCTCTGCCTTTATCCAGATAGATGCAAAGACCACAGCTACGCCACTTGGGATACTCAAAGAGGAAGGATTAGGCAAACTTATAGAGATATACGGCGATACTATAAACCTCTACACACAGTTGTTAGTAGGTCACAGGGGTGGATGTATTGGAGAGACCTCTGCCATTGCAATCCTTATTGGTGCCGCTTTCCTTTTATACAGAGGTTATATCACTTGGCATATACCTGTATCATTTTTAGCAACCGCTGGTATTATTGCATGGATATTTGGTGGTAAGGGCACATTCTTTACTGGAGACCCTATACTACATCTCTTAAGCGGTGGAATCCTTTTAGGTGCCTTTTTCATGGCAACTGACTATGTTACATCTCCTTCTGTCAAGAAGGGACAGA
>JBDNDH010000069.1:0-6808 GCA_046719235.1 Thermodesulfovibrionales bacterium | reverse complement strand
GCAATTAGGATTTGTTAGGCTTTGGTGATAAAGTCAAGAAAAAGTATTTTATTACATGAGGCTACATCAATGAGGCAGGGGGCATAGAAGCCCCCTGTTTTCTACAAATATCTCCTGCGATATACAATGAAGATAGCGGATATAAACAAGGCTGGTAGTATCAAGTCAAATGAGAGGGTGTCCTTTGGGATTGTGCTTACGCTACATCCACCCCCGCCACTGAATGATGTTGGGACATGTGGCGTTGTGATAGTAACGGTGTTTGTATAAAAGGTGTAGATATCTCTTTGTGTTGAAGGGATGTATGATTGTGTAAAAGACTTATATCCCCTTACACGATACTGATATCTTGTCTCACCCTTTACATCATTATCAGTGTATGTATTTAGAGATGGCGATACTTGGGCAATCTCCTTAAAATTAGAATCTACCCCTTCTTGCATCCTCTCAATCCTTATAATGTCAAGTCCTGTGGCGTTATTCTGCCACGAGAGATTCACCCTTAGGGGCTCCGCACTTGTAGGACCAGAGGTTGATACTTGAAGGTTTGTAGGGCTTAATAGTGCGGTTACAGACCTGTAGCTGTTTATCCTGCCACCAGTCCTTATCTTGCCTATAAATGCAGGGAGTTGATCCGCATAGGTCTCTACAATTGCCCTTATCTGATAGATTGAAAAGCCTTGAGCGGCATACTCATTCTGTGTCATTACTAATCCTGCAAGACCCACCACATGGGGTGTAGCCATAGAGGTGCCGGGCCAGAAGTCCTTATTTGAGTAACCATTATTTGGGATCAAACTCAAGATATATACCCCCGGTGCCGCCACATCAACCTTATTTGGACCAAAATTGCTAAAGGTTGCGATGTTATCCCTTTGATCACTTGCAGCTACAGAGATTATATTTGGCAGTCCGTAACTACAAGGATAGGAAGGGGTAAAGTCGTTGTTTGCGGCGTCGTTGCCTGCCGCTGCTATGAAAAGGACACCATTATTATTGGCATTTAGGATGCTATCGTATTCAGCCTGAGAAAATGTGTTGCTTCCGTAACTGGCGTTGATTATCTTAGCACCATTACTAACCGCATAGTTTAGTGCTAAAACGGCAGCGGCGGTTGTTCCCTCACCATTTTTACCAAGAAACTTCAAAGGCATGAGTCTTACATTCCACATGATGCCTGCGATACCGTTGCTGTTGTTTGTTGCTGCACCAATTATACCTGAAACATGGGTTCCATGCCCATGGTCATCCATCGGGTCATTGTCATTATTTCTAAAATCCCAACCATAGCAATCATCTACAAATCCATTACCATCGTTGTCAATACCGTCAGTGCAGATCTCTCCTGTGTTTATCCATATCTTTCCATAGAGGTCTTCGTGGTTATAATCAACGCCTGTATCTAAAACTGCCACAATCAGACTATTGTTGCCTTTTGAGTAATCCCATGCAAGGGGTGCCTTGATGTCTGCACCTGCAGTGCCACCTGCAAATGCCCCTGTATTCCACAATCCCCATTGCTGACTGAAATATGTATCGTTTGGTATAGTAGCCCTGATGTATCTCTTGTAATTTGGCTCTGCATACTCTACATCTGGATCAGACATGTAGGATTCAATTGCAGACTTGATATCGGCGTCTTCTTTAAGGCTCACCAATTGTATTGTTCCAGTTGGCAAGACAGCAAGGTTCTTTATAAATGATGCCCCCTTAGACCTATGTATATCAACTGATCTCAAGGCCTTTTGCCCTTTTAACTTTACAATCAGTTGACCCTTTACATAATCCTCAGGTGATGTCTTTTCAAGGGTAGAAAATATATTACTCTTTGCGTTAATAGCAGATGACCTGACAATACCACTATCTGATGTCGTCGTCTGCTGACTACCACACGAGACAATAAATAGAAATAATATTATCAAGCAGGATAAAGACTGTCTTGAGCGCTTAAACATACATTAATCCCCCTGTAATTTTCATCCCTTGAGGCAGGTCGTGAGACCTGCCTCAATTGTTTTTTTTAAGTTCCATTTACTGTTAGTGTTACTGTAACAGTTGTCCCAGCGGTATCCCTTACCTCTATTACAGCCGTTCCTGTACATGTTGTTGCCGGTGCAACAGGTGTGCAGAATGATGCACTTGGCGTTGCAGTGAAGGTTCCACCGCTTGTGCTCACAGTGGTTGGTGTAACCGTAACGTTGTCATGTCTTGAGGCAACGGCATATGGAGGAACACCACCATAGATTGTAAATGTAGCTGTCTGCAATTCGCTGAGTGTCATTGAGGATGGAGACACTGCTAAAGTCTGCGTGATATTTATATCTATACTGCCAATCGTTGTTCCAGCCACCTTAGCCGTAACAGTGCACTTGCCCCCTGTTGGTGTAGTCTGTGGTGCAGTAAATGTAGTGGTTGCCCTTCCATTTGTAGTTGTTGTGCTAAGGGGATTGAGTGAGCCACAGGTGGTTGAAAAGTCAACAGGTGTCCCATTAGGCACTGGCTGACCAATAGATGACTTAATGTCTGCAATAATAGTTGTTGTCCCTCCTGTATTTACATATGTATTTGTGGCAGTAAGTGTAGAAATGGTTGTATCCACAACTACTGGTTTTAGAAGGAGGCTTACAATGCCCATCGGGCTAATCGCTATCCCATTTTGGTTAACTATCGATGATGTGACCATTATGTTCACATAGGTATCTATACTACGAAGTATTGACGGATTTACATTTACAATTGCAGTGCCTTTACCTGATGTATTTGTTATTGTATCCTGTCTTTCAAATGTCACCTCTGTAGTATGGCTTGTTGACCATGTTAGGGGCGCAGCAATTGCAAGGGAGCCATACTCGTCCTTGACGGTTGCAGTTATTGCTACCCTGCTATCGTGGTCATTCTCAAATAGTACATAGGCATTGCCAGTGCATGTATTATTAGTAATCAAGACACATTCAACATCAAGGCTGATAGTTGGCAAGAGACTTGGGGTAAAATCACTTGTGCTGAAGTATATCAGTTTCCTATCACGCACGTGGTTATAACCGCTTACCTGTGCTAAAATGGTTGCCCAACCACTATTAGAAGAAAAGATACTGACCCTTGCTATGCCATTACTATCAGTTACAACGGTAGATTTTTGCATTTTATCTATCAACAAAAGGCCTGACCTTTCCGATGTAAAGACCCCCACAGAGGATAGATTTGTGAATGTTACAGGTATGCCTGCAACAGGCAGCCCATTGCCATCAAGAACCCTCGCAAAGAGCGCCACAGAGGCGTTTGTGCTTGCCGCATAGGTTGACGCATCTAATCTAATACTTGAAGGGATTGATGGATTGACCCCGAACGGGACATCAGCGGTCCCTACCCCACCACCTCCACAACCACTAAGGATACTCAAGGCAAATAGTAAAACGATAAAAACAGAGATAATTCCCCTTTTCATATCAAGCCTCCGTTATGTCCGAAGATTGCAATAGTTATAAGCACCCATACTAAATGACGCATTACCTACAATAGAAAACCTATCTCCAGTATCAGTCCTTCCATAAAATGTTACCGTAGCAACATAGTTGTTTATAAGCCCACCCCTTGATGAATACCTCCCAGATGCAAGGTTGTCATAGTATTTGTCCTTTCTGGGCAGATCAACAAAGGTAATGAACGAGCGAACATCGAGTGCCGTTGCAGTTGATAATGGTGCAGGTATCGCCATGCTCATATATCCCTCATACCTCTCAATAGGTGGCGCACCAATTGAGTCCGTTGCAACGCGATAGTCTATAACATATCTCTCTAAGACAATCCCTGTATTTGGTGGGATATCGGCATACGGATTTAGTGCCCTAATATTAAATGTAACTATAGCAGTATGATCCGAGAATGGTTCTGCTTGATTACCGTCTTGTTGAGGATCACAATCAGCAATCTGAAACACATCAACATTTGTAGTATAGTTAGGTGTATCTAATGTCCCAAGATAGTTTGGCATCACTGAGACTGTGCAGATGCTCAAGCCCTTAACATTTGCACAATAACTCCCTGATGTCTCCTGCCCGACTTCAGATCCCCCTCCACAACTGCCTAAGAATACAACCAAAAAAACCGTCACCGCTAATCTACTCCATCTGTGCATATTTATATACCTCCTTTTGACATAACGATTATGCTTGTGGATAATTATATTGTAAACTACCGATATATGCAATATTTTTCTGTTCTTCATGAACATAGCATGAATACATCTATGATCAATACTGTTAATTTTAACAATTGATGCCCAAAAATGGTCTTCTCTGATATAATGTTTAAGGCATTATGGTAAAACAGACTATCAATAATCTAAAAAAACAGGTATTTTATGACATCTTAAACTGCCATGGCAGGGTTTTTATCGTTGTCAGATATTCAGAGGATGTTGTAATTGGTAAAAGAGGTTTCTCAAAGGAAGAAAAAGACAATGGACTTACCCTTGTGTTTAATACGAAGATGAATTTCGATTGGAGTGGAGATGTCCTCACTACAAGGCTCGTATTTGGCACAAAGGTAGAGAATTGTTTGATCCCTTCTGATAGTATAGTCACCATATTTAGCCCTGAATTAAATGTCTATTTTCAGGCAACAGGCACATATGAAGATACTGAGCCTGCCCAGAGACCAAAAACAACCACTAATGATACTCAAAAGGGAAATGTCATAAAGGTTGACTTTTCAAAAAAGGGGAGGGTATAAAATTCCGTGCACCACGAATCACCTGCAAGACTATTAAAGGTAATTGTCATTGAGCATCTAAAAGATAGATACAAGAGGCAATACAGCGATGTTATCTCAAATGAGGATGGAAACCCAGATATCATCCTGTCTAATCATGGGCTAAAGGTTGCGGGGATCTTTGTTGAAGAAGAGGCGTCTCTGACCACCGAAAGGGCTGAGGTATGGAGGAGATCCCTCAAAGACGACATTAGGATCATAGTATTAGTCCCCTCAAAGGCAAAGACCCGACTTACAAGCCTGCTATGGGACATGAACCTTATGACCGATATCTCCGTTGGAACATACGACCTTCATATCAATACCCCTGTATAAACTGTCTAATCACACCCATGAGGGTTGAACAATCTGTGTAGTTCATCAAATCTCTTTAACTTTTCCTCACCATATCCCCTTATCTGTTCTCTTACATGCGCTAAAGGGATCTCACTTGTGAGAGAGCCCCTTTTTTTTGAGAAAAACTTGTCGGCATAACAGACTATCTTTTCTTCGAAGGTCACAGGAGACATATCTTTTGGTGGGATCGGAAGTTTCATCGCCTTTATGTCATCAACCGTCAAACCTACGCCTACATGGGTCTCACAAACCCGTGCATATCGTATTAATCCCTCCGATATGAGTATCTCTGACCCCCAATACCCATGAGTAATATACGGATATCTACCGTAACATTCTAATTTCTCTGAATATGTCATAAATATACCGATATCGTGAAGTATTGCGGAGTTGTATATAAACTCAATATCCAGAGGTGTAGACTTGAGATCCTGTGCGATCTTGACAGCCTTTTCCGCTACCGCCTTGCTGTGTGTTAAAAGTATGTCATAGGTGTATCTTGAGTGTTGGTAGTATCTTTCAAGTAGTCTTTCAGCCCACATATATACCTCAAAGTTTTTTTTCTAACCCTTTTTTTATCTCTCTTACAACACCATGCCAATCACCCCTTTGTGATTGTCTAAAGAGTCGTGCTGTAGGATACCAATCAGATGTGGGGACCTCTAACCCCCATCGCCAGTCAGGACTATACGGCAACATTACCCAGACATCCTTACCCATAGCACCTGCAAGATGGCAGACCGCTGTGTCAGCCGTGATTAATAGATCAAGGGATTTTATCAGGCATGAGGTGTCATAAAAATCCGATATACCCTGTGAGAGGTCAATAAGATACTGTGACTCATGCCCCTTTGTGTGACCAATCTGAAGGTTAAAAAACTTCACACCCTTAACTTCAAGCAAGGGAAGTATAGACTCAAAAGGTATAGATCTTTTCTTGTCGTTTGGATGCCTCGGGCTTCCAGCCCATGCAATGCCAACCTTCAACCCATCTCCGTAACTATTTACCACCTCAGTCCACCGCATCACATCGTTGTCGTCGGGTCTTATAAAGGGGATATTTCTTGGAATGGTCTCTTTGTCTGTCTTACACATAAAGGGTAGTGACATCATGGGATAGTAGCAATCCCTGTCGTCTGGGGTTTCCTCAAAGGGTAGAGATGAGGATACCCCGTTTACATGCCTCATCAGCCTCACGAGTTCACTGTGGCAATGTATTGTCACGTTTATCCCTTTTGATGCAAGTATTTCGGAATACCTTGAGAAATGTATGGTGTCACCCAGACCCTGTTCAGCGTAGATGAGGATGCTACCAACATCCCATGAACCATCCCACTCTTTGAAGGGATAGGTTCTTTCATACATCTTATAATCTGATTTGAGCCACCTCCACTCATATTCCCTGAAACCAGCCACATAGTCTCCCTTGAGTAGGAGTGTTAGGGCAAGGTTCCAGTGTATAAATGGATCTTGAGGGCATAACGATAGGGCGGTTAGAAAGTTTTCAATGGACATCTCAATCTCATGGTTATCCTTATAGGCAATCGCAAGATTGTTATACCCTACACAATTAACACTGTTGTAAAAGATTGCAGTCTTGTAACAGGCAATAGCAGCATCTATAAGATCTATATCACTGAGTATATTGCCGAGGAGGATGTATGTTTCGTTATTGGTTGGATGTGAATGTATGTTTTGCCTG
>JBDNDH010000068.1:0-6868 GCA_046719235.1 Thermodesulfovibrionales bacterium | reverse complement strand
ATCTCCTTCCTTTAGCGTCTGTATTGATCTCTCCAATGTCTCATAACTACATACCTCTTCATGTTTTTTGATAATCTCCATTATTTGGGGGATGTCTCCGAAGAGGTCCTGTCTTGTAAGTCTGATATTTTCTAATCCTTCCTGATAAGGGGTATTGTTCCAACATTCAAAATTTTTGCACTGATACGGTCTTGACTCGTATATTGAGCATTCGCCACTACCCTCATAGAAATGACAAGCCATATTCTGTTCGTCTATTTTGATAACCTCAAATGGTAGTATATACAATTCTTGCTCATGCCTATTTAAAATAGGCTCGCCTAACCTAAGCGTGTAAGTATTAATATCGTTTAGTTTGCCTGATATAAAAAGGTGGTAATCCTCTTTTAAAAGCATTGGGCTAGAGGACCTACAACACTGACCACATCTCTGACACTCTGTCTGATGTGAAAACTTCCTCTGTTTTTGTGACTTTTCCTCAATGATTGGTGGAACAATAATCTTTAATCTCTCATCCATAGTCTTATCCTTTCATACCGTAGTTTATTATATCAATAAAATGCTTACTGTTTATATTGTGATTTTTGAACTGAATAATGCAATTTGGACATGAGGTAATCACAAGCGCATCTTTGGCATAGCTATTTTTAAGATTTGATGTGATGGTGTTTGACAGGTCTGTTTCAATAAATCTAAAGGTGCCACCAAAACCACAGCAGTTTTCATCATATTTAAAATCAAGCCCTAAGGATTTTAACAGGGGTGGTATATTATTTTGAATCTCCGAGTAACTCCTGATATGACATGGTTCATGGTATACAAGCGGTGTGTTTGGATACAGTGAGCCTAAGTTATCACTGATGTTAAGAATCTTAGTGGCATTTTGCGATATAAATCTATTTGTATCTATGATTCCTTTTATCCCTTCACCTAAGAGGTCGGTGTATGTGTCGGACATCATGTGAACACAAGTTGGGCAAAGGCTTATAACCGCATCCAATGAAAGGGAATCAAATATGGTCATCTGTCTTTTTGCAATATCCTCAGCTTCCTTTATCAGACCCATCGCTAATTGTGGTGCACCGCAGCATAAGTATTGACGGGGGATTACTACATCGTAGTCTAACAGATTCAATACCTCAATAAGTGAAATGCCTATCGTGGGGAAAAGATAGTTTATTGAACAACCAGGATACAATGCAACCCTTCCAATGGGGTTTTTCCCCTTTCTTAAGGTGATTGTGTCTGTCAGAGATTTCTTAGAAGGGGTAATAGTTATGCCGTAATGTCTGCGTAGTTTGTCTATCCTGTCTTTATATGGGGCATGTTGGCATAGGTAATCAAAAAATCCCATTGCCTTAAAGACATATTTTGGTTTTTTAAAACCGTATTTTATTAAATATGACAGGAGTCGAGTTGTTGTCTTTTTTTTATTTAGTTTGCCCCTTATCTCACAGATGGACTGGGTAACATCTATGTGTAACGGACAGGTTTTTGTGCAGGCACCACACAAAAGACAGCTATAAAAACGTTCTGAGAGTTCTTTTGTATCGATAAGTATATTTGAATTCACTGCCTTTATAAGAGACATCCTCCCCCTTGCGCTATATGATTCGTTTTGCGTTTGTTTGTATATAGGGCACTTTGACTTGCAGATCCCGCAGTTTACACACTCCAAAGGGTGTTTCTTTTTATATCTTTTGATTGAGTCTCCCACTTATATATCCTTCCTCTGCTATCTCCACACTTGTAAACCCAAATGATGATATCTCGCTTTTAATCTCCTCACCAAGAGGGGTATTAAGTATTAGGTGGTTTTGCCCTTTGTTGACCTCAATGAGGGCAGTTGTACCGTTTGTCCTGACCCTTACATCATTAAATCCCCTCTTACGGAGTATGGCTTCTGAATCTCTTATTTTTTGTAGCAAGGGCTCGGTTATCTCGGTATCATAATAGACCCTTGTGGCAAGACAAGTTGATGAGGGCTTATCCCAATTGCTAAACCCTATTTGCCTCAAGATGTCTCTGATATCTGATTTTTTTATAGATAATTCTATAAACGGGCTTTTTACCTCATCAAAGAGCTTGATTGCATTTAATCCAGGCCTCCAGTCGCCTAAATCATCATGGTTGCTACCCTCAAGGATATATCTAAAATCCATATTCTGAGATATTACCCTTAATCTCTTCATTATTATCTCCTTACAGTAAAAACACCTATCCCTTGGGTTTAGCCTGAAGTTTTCATGAGAAAGTAGACTTACATATTCAAGATGATGATGCACCCCGATGCCTTTTGTAAGATTTTTTGCCTCTTCAGTATCTTCTTTGGTTATTACCTCTGATATGATCGTTATAGGTAAAAACCTTATCCCAGATAAATGGGACAATAAGACTAAGAGTGAACTGTCAACCCCTCCAGAATAAGCGATGACTGAATTGTCATAGTCTTTGATCCTTTTTAAGAGTCTATCATATATGGACATTTACAAAATAGAGATATCGCAAGTCTCTTGATGGAGGTTTTCTTCTTTGTTGACTATTATCTTTATGTTGTATTTCTTTTCAATGTTTTCAAGTCCTTGCCTTTCCTCATCAGATAAAAGTTCTGCAACCTTTGGGTGTGCCTTGATGGTAACAATCGTATTTGCCTGAAGGTTCATCTTCCTTAATTTATCAAATGTCTCATAGGCTACAGTCCTCGGCGATTTTACAAATCCTTTGCCCTCACAATACGGACACTGCTCTGATAGTATCCTACCTAAACTTTCCCTTACCCGTTTTCTTGTCATCTGAACGATACCCAATTCTGTGATGTTGTAGATCGTGTTTTTTGCCCTATCTTTTTTCATTATATCCTTGAAGGATGTAAAGACCTTTTCTTTGTTTTCAGGCTTTTCCATGTCTATGAAATCTATTATAATTATTCCACCAAGATTTCTAAGCCTTATCTGATATGCAATCTCCTTAACCGCCTCGAGATTGGTTTTTAGTATTGTATTTTCAAGGTTTTCCTTGCCTACGTATTTACCGGTGTTTACATCTATTACGGTCATAGCCTCTGTTTGATCTATTACAATATAGCCACCTGATTTGAGCCATACCTTTCTATCGAGTGCCCTTGATATGTCAAGTTCAATACCGAGTGCATCAAAGATAGGTTCTCTTCCATCATAAAGGACTATCCTGTTGCGAAGTCTCTGGAAATAGACATCTGAAAACTCCATCACCCGTTCATATTCATCGTGATTATCAATTATTACCCTCTCTATGTCATGACTCATGAAGTCTCTTATACTTCTAAATACAAGATCAAGGTCGCTGTAAAGGAGGCATGGGGCAGAGACCTTTTCTTTTTTAGTAAAGATATTTTCCCATAGCATGGTAAGAAATTCGTAATCATTCTTTATCTCTTCATATGTGGCATCCTCACTTGCTGTCCGCATGATAAGACCAAATCCCTTAGACCTTATCTCTGATGCGATGCCTTTTAACCTCTGTCTTGTCTCTTCATTTTCTATTCTTCGAGAAACCCCTACGTGGTCAACATTTGGCATTAAAACAAGGTATCTACCTGGTAATGTTACATAAGATGTAACCCTTGCACCTTTTGTGCCAATAGGGTCTTTTGATACCTGCACCAATAATTCTTGTCCCTCTTGGATGAGGTCTTCTATGGGAATGCCCTTTTGTTGTGTTATAGCAGCCTTTTCAAATAGGTATAGCCTTTCGCTATCAGCCTCAAGGAAGGCTGTATAGTATTCGTCTATATCGGTCATTATATCTGCGACATACAAAAAGGCTGCCTTTTCAAGTCCTATGTCAATAAAGGCAGACTGCATCCCGGGTAGTATCTTTATGACCCTGCCTTTGTAAATGTTGCCCACAAGGCTTGCATCCCTTTTTCGCTCGATGTAAAGTTCTACAACCTGCCCACCCTCAAGGAGCGCAACCTTGCTCTCCTGCTCTGTTACATTAATCACAAGTTCTGTGTTCATAGTGGCTCACACCATCCTTCTTTATAACCATATAGATTTATCCTTGAAATATCCATCGCCCAAAGGTCTCTTCCGGTGAGGAGATTTATAATCTCTGATAATTTGACCGTCTTGTCTTCTGTATCGGAAAGGCAGATCTGCAGGGCATCTTGGTTTTGATGTATTGAGATTATGTGTTTTGAGACATCAGGATTTGATTGGTTTTCTTCTATATTTTGCAATATCTCACCATGGACATTCTTTATAAGATAGTCATATCTCTTGATGAATTTAGTCAGAGATGGTGTATTTGGGGCTATGGCAGACATCTTGTTTATCATGATTCCTTCTGGTAAGGTGTTGTTAATCTTCTGCATCATTAATTGTATATCAAAGGGTTCAAAAACCTCCATATCAAAATATTCCTTTAACCCTTGCACTCCAACACTCAAAGGAGGTCCAAAGGATATTTGTGGTGAAGGATTAAAACCTTTTGAATAACAAAATCTTACATCAGCCCTGTTTAATGCCCTAATGATGCTATGACATAGTTCGAGATGTGATAGGTATTTGAGGATACCTGTCTTTGAAAAACAAGCCCTAATCCTTACGGTCTTTTCAGGTCTTTTTTCTATAACTGTTATATTAAGAACCTCGGGGATGGGTTTACCCTTTTTATCATCACACCTCAATCCACATGCAGAGCATGAATTGATGCAAGATGGGGTTCTTACCCCCTCTTTAGCCTTTAGATACTCCCTTTTTAGAAAATCCTTACTGATGCCTGTATCTATAAAATCCCATGGTAGCACTTCAGATATATCAAAGGTCTTAGTAGTATATAGAGAGATATCAATACCTGTCTTTTCACAGGCATCTATCCAATACTTATAATTAAAATATTCAGACCAGCCATCAAGTATAGCCCCTGATTGCCATGCAGTTTTTATTACATCAGCAACCCTTTCATCAGCCCTTGCGATAAATGCCTCAAGTATGCTCATCTCTGGTATATGGCCCTTGTATTTGATCCTTCTTGAAGAGAGCGATCTCTCAAGGAAGGTCATTTTTTCGAACATCTCTCTTTTATCAATCTGTGGACACCACTGAAAAGCAGTATGTGCCTTAGGTATAAATGGCGATATGGTCACGCTCACATTTATGAATCTTGAGGTCTTTCTCTTGGCTATTTTAACTGCATTACTAGCCATATGGGGTATTGCCTCTATGTCCTTATCGGTCTCAGTGGGTAATCCAATCATAAAGTAGAGTTTGAGATTGAGCCATCCTTCATCAAAGAGCATCCTTACAGTCTGTTCAAAATCCTCATCGGTAATATCCTTATTTATGACAGACCTCAGTCTCTCCGTTGCGGCCTCAGGCGCTATAGTAAAACCACTCTTTCTAACGGCTTTTATCTCCTTTAATACATCCCTACTGATTGAGCCCACCCTAAGCGATGGTAGAGAGAGGTTTATCATCTTGTCACCAAATCGTCTGTTAAAAGACCGCATGAGTGGCAACAGGCATGGATAATCACCTGCACTTAATGAGGATAGTGAGACTGTGTCATGACCCGTGTTTTTTATAGAGTGCTCTGCTATCTCCAAGATTCTCTCAAAGGACCTCTGCCTAAATGGTCTGTATATTACCCCTGCCTGACAGAATCTACAACCATTGGGACAACCCCTTGATATCTCTATGGCTATCCTATCATGTACCACTGACATGTATGGGACAACTGGCTTTAAGGGAAAATAGGCATTGTCAAGGTCATTTAAGAATCTCCTTTTGATCTTTTTATCTACACCATGTATAAGAGGGACATATATACCTTCAATTTTTGATACCTCTTTTAGAATCTCTATCCTATTTGTGTTTTTGAGTTCTCTTATGCAGGTAAGGAATTCAACGATTGACTCCTCAGCCTCACCTATAAAGAAGCAATCTATAAATGGCAACATGGGGAGAGGATTTTGAACGCATGGACCGCCAGCAATGACTATGGGATATTTTTTATCTTCGTCTGCCCTGATCTCAGACTCAATTGGTATTTGTGCAAGTGATAGCATCTCAAGGACTGTGGTAAATGAGAGTTCATACTGGAGGCTGAAACCCACCACATCAAAATCCTTGAGAGGTCTATCTGTCTCAAGGCTGCTTAATAGGATGGCATTACTTTTTAAATAGCCTGCAAGATCAGGTGCAGGCATAAACACCCTTTCTGCAGAACAAAACGGGAGCATATTGAGTGTTTCATAAAGTATCTTTAATCCAATATGAGACATACCAATCTCATATAAATCTGGGAAGGCAAGGGCTATTGTTACTTCTGATGAAGACTTCTTTATTGCATTGATCTCATGGTTGATATAGCGCGATGGTTTTTTGAATTTCGAAAGATCAGTCATATTTGATTCTTTTTTGTAGTCAGATTTTTATGATAGAGTCTTAGGGTATCTCAATAGACATGACTAAATTTATAATATGCTGAGCAACTACCTTCAGAACTCACCATGCAGGCACCTACAGGGTGCTCTGGCGTGCATGTCTTGGCAAATAGTGGGCACTCAGGCGGTGTCTTGATGCCCCTCAAGATGAGCCCGCACTGACACCCCTTAGGCTCAGGTTTGGATTGAACTTCAATATTAAATACCTTTTCACTATCCCTGTGTGCCCAATGGTCGTTTAGTTTTAACCCACTAAGTGGTAGTACACCAATACCTCGCCAGTTACTATCGCATACTGAAAATGTATTGTTCATAAACTCAATAGCCTTGATGTTACCCTCTGGTCTGACCGACCTTTTATACTGGATGTCAACGGTTGGTTTGCCGTCAACTATCTGTTTTAGCAGCATTGTAATACCCAATAGTATGTCCTCAGCACCA
>JBDNDH010000067.1:0-6877 GCA_046719235.1 Thermodesulfovibrionales bacterium | reverse complement strand
ATACTTGAACTGATAATAAAAAAAGAAAAGCCGGATACCCTCTTGCCAACGATGGGCGGACAGACCGCACTTAACCTCTCGGTTCAACTGGCTGAAAGTGGTTTCTTAGAGCAAAATGGCGTAAGACTGATTGGTGCAAACCTAAAGGCTATCAAAAAGGCTGAAGACAGACAGCTCTTCAAATCTGCTATGACCTCAATTGGCCTCAAGGTGCCCATAAGTGAGGCTGTTAGCAGTATGGAAGAAGGGCTTAAGGCTGTAGAAAAAACAGGCTTTCCTGCCATACTTCGTCCAGCCTTTACACTTGGTGGTACTGGGGGTGGTATTGCATACAACATTGAGGAATACAAGACTATGCTTGAAAGGGCACTAAAGCTAAGCCCTGTCTCACAGGTATTGATTGAGCAATCAGTATTAGGGTGGAAGGAATACGAACTTGAGGTCATGAGAGACAAAAAAGACAATGTGGTAATTATATGCTCCATCGAGAATATTGACCCCATGGGGATCCATACTGGTGATTCAATAACCGTTGCACCAGCCCAGACACTCACAGATAAGGAATATCAAAGAATGAGGGACTCTGCCATCGCTGTAATCAGAGAGATTGGGGTAGATACAGGTGGGTCTAACATACAGTTTGCCGTAAACCCTGACGACGGCGACATGGTAGTAATAGAGATGAATCCTCGTGTATCAAGGAGTTCTGCACTTGCGAGCAAGGCAACAGGGTTCCCAATCGCCAAGATAGCTGCAAAACTGGCAATAGGCTATACCCTTGATGAATTAATCAATGACATTACTAAAGACACTCCAGCGTCTTTTGAACCTACTATAGACTATGTAGTCACAAAGATACCAAGATTTACATTTGAGAAATTCCCTACCGCCGATCCTGTACTGATCACACAGATGAAGTCTGTAGGCGAAACGATGTCTATAGGAAGGACATTCAAAGAATCTCTACAAAAGGGTATCAGGAGTCTTGAGATTGGTATATATGGATTTGAGCCGATGGATGTAACTAAGGAAGACCTAATATCAAGATTAAAGACACCAAATGCGGAAAGACTCCTATATATCGCACAGGCCATTCGTCAAGGCATGTCTGTTGAAGAGATTTACGAACTCTCAAGGATAGACAGATGGTTTTTAAACAACATAAGAGAGATTATAGAAAAAGAGCAGGAATTATCAACTTATAAGGGCGTAGAACTCTCGGATAACCTCTCTACTATCATCAGAGAGGCAAAGATGGCAGGCTTTTCAGACAAGATACTGGCAAACATCTTGGGAAAGACTGAAAAAGACATAAGGGAATTTAGATACAGGAATGATATCCTCCCTGTCTATAAACTGGTTGACACCTGTGCAGGCGAGTTTGAGGCATACACGCCCTATCTATATTCCTGCTATGAAAGACCCTATTACAGAATAGACTCTGACAAACCTAATCCAACCGTAGAATGCGAGGCAAAGCCTTCAAAAAGGCAAAAGATCGTTATCTTGGGGTCAGGTCCAAACAGGATCGGACAAGGTATAGAGTTTGACTATTGTTGCGTCCATGCAGTGTATGCACTGAAAGAAATGGGCTATGAGACCATTATGGTCAACTGTAACCCAGAGACAGTAAGCACAGATTATGATACATCGGATAAGCTCTTTTTTGAGCCACTCACACTTGAGGATGTTTTACATATTATTAAGAAGGAAAATCCGTTTGGGGTGATAGTCCAATTTGGTGGGCAAACTCCATTAAAACTTGCAGTCCCCCTTGAGAGAGAAGGAGTCAATATACTTGGGACAAAATCAGACTCTATTGATAGGGCAGAAGACAGAAAAAGATTTAAAGAACTGCTTGACAAACTCGCCCTCAAACAACCAGAGAGCGAGACTGTCATGTCAATACAAGAGGCAGTGGCTGTAGCAGAAAAGATTGGCTATCCTGTGTTGGTCAGACCATCGTATGTCTTAGGCGGACGGGCGATGGAGATAGTCTATGATGAAAGATCCCTCGTGGATTACATGCACAGGGCAGTAAAGGTATCCCCCGAGCACCCAATACTCATCGACAAATACCTTGAGGATGCAATAGAAGTGGATGTGGATGCAATTTCAGACGGTAATATCGCTATTATAGGAAGTGTCATGCAACACATAGAAGAGGCGGGGATACACTCAGGCGATTCTGCTTGCTCCATCCCCCCATATTCTCTATCACCAGACATAGTCTCGTTAATAAGACAACAAGCCAAAAAGATAGCCCTTGAACTTAAGGTAGTGGGGCTCATGAATGCCCAGTTTGCAGTTAAGGATGATGAGGTCTATGTGCTTGAGGTCAACCCGAGGGCATCAAGGACTATCCCATATGTAAGCAAGGCTATTGGTGTACCATTAGCAAAGTTGGCTGCAAAACTCATAGCAGGCAAGACCCTCGCAGAATTAGGATACACAAGAGACTTTGAGATCAGACATGTAGCGGTCAAAGAGGCAGTCTTTCCATTTGACAAATTCCCTGGGGTTGATACCATACTTGGTCCAGAGATGAAATCAACAGGAGAGGTCATGGGTATAGATGAAGACTTTGGACTTGCATATGCAAAGGCACAATCTGCATCAAACAACAGATTGCCAATCGGGGGTAAGTGTTTTATAAGCGTAAAGGACAAAGACAAGCCCTCAACCGTTGATATTGCAAGGAGATTGATAGATTTGGGGTTTAGCATAGTAGCAACCCGTGGCACCGCATCATTTCTCAAGGAACATGGGATTAATGTTGAAACCATTAATAAGGTCAACGAGGGCAGGCCTCACTGTGTAGATATGATTAAAAACAGGGAGCTTTCATATATTATAAACACGGTTACAGGCACCCAGGCACAAAAGGACTCTCTCTCCATAAGAAGATCCGCCCTCCAGTTTGGGATATCCTACTCAACCACAATCCCTGGTGCCCGTGCTGCAGTAAACGCAATGGAGATGGTAAGGAGGAAGCAGATTACCATAAAATCTATTCAGGAATACCACAGGGGAGTAACCCCTTGAGATATTTAAGGTAAAAAAATTGCTCACTGATGTTGAGATATTAGACTTACTAAAACTAACTATTCCCAAAGAGCATATCCCTAAAAACCTCAATATAATCACCGATACGACCAATTTTTTCAGTATTAACTATGGTGATATCGTCTTGCTTGACAACAGACCCTATCTAATAAGACACGACCAAAAGGAGGGGCGGTTTGGCATTGATGAACAACCAAAGTTCTGGGTCAAGAAGGCTATAGATCTCGTTGATGGCACTCAAAAGATTATGAAATTGACATTCCTTGAGAGATTCATGTCAAAGGTAGGTGATTTAACGTTTGAATGTTTTAGAAGCCCTAAGAAAGAGGCTCGGATACTTGATCTGGTAAGGGGAGACAAGAGATTTATGCAAGGGTTTTCTGTAAATGATATTGCTGGTAATACGGTGAGGGTTATAGATTTTATCAAGGGGAGCAATTTCGCAGATTATATCCTCACCCTTGGCAGTAGCCACGAAGACTACTTTTTCAACCACTTCCCAGCAGTCTTACAAGAATATATTGAATTGGTCAAGGCTATACAATTTTTACACGAAAACAACGAAAAACACGGTGATATCAGGAGAGACCATATTATAAGAGACAAACACACTGGCACAAACATATGGATAGATTTTGATTATAACTATATCCACAAAGAGAACATGTTTGGTTACGACATATTTGGGCTCGGCAACATACTTAACTATATAGTAGGCAGAGGTGATGTGACTATACAAGAACTCCAAAGGGAGTCCCCACTAACGGCCTATAAAATAGATAAAAACGATATGAATATAATATTTAACAACAGGGTGGTCAACCTCAAAAAGGTTTATCCATACATACCTGATGAACTAAACTTTATCCTATTACATTTCTCCTTAGGTGCATCAGTTTTTTATGATGACATAAGACAACTTTTAAATGACATAGAAGAAGCAATAAACAAAACATCAACATAAAAAGTGAGGGACAAGAGATGGAAGAAATCAACAGAAATATACTAATCTCATTAGATGAATCAGAAAATGCTATCAGGGCTGTCAATTATGTAGGTCAATTTTTGAGGGGGATACCCTCTTTTCACATCTTTCTATTACACATTGTCTCTCTCCCACATGAAGACTACTTTATGAATGATGCTGAAAAAAACAGGTGGCTTCTTGAAAAACAGGATATCGGCAACACAGTTCTCAATACAGGGGCTCAAATCCTCATAAACTACGGATTTAGCCCTCAAAATATAGAGAAAATACTCCTTGTCAAGACCTGCACCTCAATCGGCAAATGCATCTTAGACGAAGGCCAAAGGCTTAAATGTTCTACTGTTGTCATAGGAAGAAGGGGTATCTCTAAAAAGGAGGAGTTTATCTTTGGCAGCACATCCAATAAAATCCTTCATACACCCAAAGAATGCACCGTCTGGATAGTAGAATAGATAAGAGTATATCACTGCTTTTTTCTCATGCTAAGTCAGGATAATCCCTACTCACATCCCTCGTAATTAGGTAAATTCGTGGCATTTCTCTATGATTTAAAAATGGATCCAGATATCATCCAAAGGATCCCTATAAGAATAGCGTGTATTATTTCTTTGCGTAGATGAAGTATTCGACGTTGCCATCATGACCCTTGATGGGTGACTCCATAGTGTCAACGACCTTTAATCCGAAATCCTCAAATGCAACAATCATGTCATTCAGGGATTTGAGCCTTTTTTGTTCATCCCTGACTATCCCACCCTTTCCGACATCACCCCTACCCACCTCAAATTGGGGCTTAAATAGGGCTACAACCTCCCCATCATCCACAAGCAGAGGGACTATGGCTGGGATGATCTTTTTGAGAGAGATGAAAGAGACATCAATCACCGCTAAGTCTATGGGATCTGGGATATCCTGGCTCGTTATATACCTTGCATTAATTCTCTCTAAGACCACCACCCTGACATCCTGTCTTATCTTCCATGCAAGTTGTCCATATCCGACATCTACTGCAAAAACCTTTTTCACACCCATCTGCAAGAGACAATCAGAAAAACCACCTGTAGATGCCCCTATATCCAATGCCACCTTGTCAGTGGCAGCTATGCCAAATCCAGACAGGGCTGATTCAAGTTTTAACCCACCTCTACTTACATACCTGAGATCGTCCACCTTATTTATGTTGACATCAGTTTCAACAAGGGTTGATGGCTTTAGATGGACATAGCCGTTTATCTCAATCTTTCCATCCTGTATGAGCCTCTGGGCAGTCTCCCTACTATTTGCAAACCCTTTTTTTACCAATAACTTATCAAGTCGCTCCCTCATACAGCTTACCTTAGATGTATCCCATATATTGAATAGACGAAATGTCCAGTGATAGTGAAAGACTCTCTACCAAGTTCGTCTGGCAGTGGCCAAAATGGGTCTGCGTCCCTAAGTGCCTTTAGTGCTGCCTCATCAAGCAACCTGTGTCCAGATGTCCTCATCAATTGAACATCCCCAAGTCTGCCATTCTTCTTTATAGTAAATTTTATATAGAGGTCTCCATATACCCCCCTTTCAGCCGCTTCTTGAGGATATCGCCATACCCCTTCAATCCTATCCTTCAATCTCCTTAGATAACCGTGATACTTAAACTCCTTTGTATCAAAGGTAATTGAGTCATCCTTTTTAATGTCAGGTTTTGTTGTCTTTGCGATATCACGTAGTATGTTTCTGTCAAAGAGTCTGTCACGGAGATCCCTCTTTTCTTCTGTCTTTGGTGTAGGGATGGTAGGGTCAGACGGGACTGATGGTAATGGAACTGCTGGTAATGAAGGCTTAGATATTGCATCGTCTGTTGATCGGTCAGCTTTGGCTATATCCTGATTACGTTCTTTGGGTTTTTTGACATTTGTAGGATCTTTTTGGGACCTGACTGTCCCTTTTCTTGAAGGCACTTTAGACGATGGTAGGGACCTCTTTGCCTGCACAGAGGTATCGGGGTCTTCCTTTCTTATGATATCTGGCTTTAGTATATCGGCATAGAAGACATCCTCTTTCTTCTTATCTTTTTTGATATCAATCATCTGGACATATATGGAGATGACTACAAGGTGAAGCAGTATGGACAACAAGAAGGCCTTTTTCATATTTATAATTATAAAACATCACACATAGTTAAGACTCTCTGTATTGCAAACCTACTGATTACATCATGAGGATGACATAATGATATGTATGTATGGCACATCGGAGGGTTAACCAAAAAATGCAAACAAACTTGCCTCTCATGGGACATAGATGCCTGAAAGGGCTTTGGTGCAACACCTTTACACATGTAGCACCCTAATTTATATCTGCATTTTTATGTAATCTCATTATTGCGAATTGGGGGCGCTACATTTAGATAAACCTTGCCACAGTTCAAAGGCTTTGAAGGCATCTATGTCTGATAATATTATCTATCAATTGCATCTTTTAGGTTAAGGATTAATCATATCTTGATTTGCATATTGTCCATCCTGAAATGATTGATGATTTTAAGAAACTCTCTATTCACGAGGGGATTTTCTGCGAAGTAAAAGAGATGGCTCTTGCATCTACAGTCTGAGCAACCAAAAAGGGGAATGTGTTGATTGCTAATCTCAAGAAAACTATTAGCCAAGTCACATTCTATGTCTTCAGTTGTCACAATTGGTAAGTGCCTCAAGATTTTGACCTCTCTGGTAAGATAATCTATGTGCCAATGTAGTTTTTTAAGCCTCCTTCTGTGCCTTGCTATTCTCTTTTGCAAACCTACCTTGGCACTTCCCACATATACATAAAAGCCAGAGGGGAATA
>JBDNDH010000066.1:0-6913 GCA_046719235.1 Thermodesulfovibrionales bacterium | reverse complement strand
GTGACCAAAAGGTGCTTGATATAGCAATAGCACTTGCGATGAACCCATCTCTACTTCTTATGGATGAGCCAACCTCAGGGATGTCTCCTGATGAGCGTATAAGGATGAAGGCACTTCTTAAGAGGCTACACGAGGAATTTAAGATTACTATTGTTTTTATTGAACACGATATGGATATGGTCATGGATATTGCACAAAAGGTAAGGGTGCTTGTTCAAGGCCAACTCATCGCTGAAAATACTCCGGATATTATAATGCAAACACAGATGGTTATTGATGCATATTTAGGGCAGGAGGTTTTTTAATGGAGACTGTCCTTATAGCAGAAGGACTAAACACATTTTATGGTAAGAGCCATATACTTTTTGATGTGTCCTTAAAGGTTAACAGACAAGAGACATTGTGTCTTATGGGTAGAAATGGGGCTGGAAAGTCAACAACATTCAAAACTCTTGTAACAGTACTGAAACCTCGAAGTGGTAAAATAATATTTAATGGCATTGAGATTACAAGAAAAAAACCTTATGAAGTGGCAAGATTGGGACTATCTTTAGTGCCTGAAGATAGAAGGATATTTCCCACCCTGACAGTCAAAGAAAATCTCCTGATGGGTGCCTCTACAGGAAGAAAGGGTATATGGAATCTGGATATGATATATGAGTTTTTCCCAGTTTTAAAGGACTATCATTCAAGGGCAGGTGGGAATCTATCTGGTGGTGAACAGCAGATGTTGACGATTGCGAGGACACTTATGGGTAATCCTGATGTTATACTCCTTGATGAACCATCCGAGGGGTTAAGCCCTGTGATGGTAGGCACACTAAAAGAACTGATATTAAGGTTAAAATCAGTAGGTTCCACAATAATACTCTCTGAGCAGAATGTGAAGTTTGCCCAGTCTGTATCAGATAGGGTCGTTATCATAGATAAGGGAAGTATTCGTTACGAGTCGGATATTGAAACATTCAAAAAGAACGAAGAGGTAAAGAAGGCATATCTTGCAGTTTAGGAGGAGGAAAAGATGTCTGGAAGGCTTACAGTTTTTAGGACTACGCAGAGGATAATAATTGGAGAAAATGCCATAAATACACTCCCTGACGAGATTGCCAATCTAAAAGGCACAAGACCCTTCATAATAACCGATGGTGGTATTGTAGAATCTGGTATTTATGCTCGGATTGCTGGGATTTTGGCAGATAGTTTTAAGGAGGTCTCATCCTTTAGAGAGGTGATCCCAGAGCCACCAATGGATTTGGTTTCAGGCATACTGGAAGCCACAAGGGAATCAAAGGCAGATGTCATTATTGGTATCGGTGGTGGGTCATCTATGGATACTGCTAAGGTTATCTCCGTATTGATGACCAATGACCAATCACTTGAGTCTATTTTTGGAATAAACCTTGTAAAAGATAGGGGATTGCCATTAATACTTATACCTACAACCGCTGGCACAGGTAGCGAGGTGACACCCATCGCAATCTTTACAGATACTAAAGAGAACCTAAAGAAGGGGGTGGTATCAGACTATCTCTTTCCATCTACTGCAATTCTTGACCCTACACTAACACTTTCACTCCCACCATCGGTAACCTCAGCAAGTGGTATTGATGCACTAATACATGCTATTGAGGCATATACTTCTCTTAATTCAACCCCTTACACAGACCATCTTGCTATAAGGGCTATAAAACTAATATACGACAACATACGCACAGCATGGGCAAACGGAAACGATATTCAGTCAAGGACTGCCATGCTTGAGGGAAGTCTCCTTGCTGGTCAAGCATTTGCAAATGCAGGTGTAACCGCAGTGCATGCTTTTGCATATCCTTTAGGGGGAGAATTCCACATACCTCATGGAGTCTCAAACGCAGTTATGTTTTGTCCTGTGATGCGATTTAATATGCATGCAGACATGCACAAGTTTGCCTCATTAGCAGATATTATATTACCCGATCTGAGGATCCAACATTTAAAGACGAAGGCTGAGGCATGGATACAGGAGATTAGTGATCTCATGAAGGACCTTAAACTCCCTAGTTCACTCAAGGAACTCAACATACCCGAATCAGCAATAGACAGACTTTCCGAGTCTGTATTGAAGGTAACAAGGCTACTCGCAAACAACCCACGAGTTGTCACCTTAAATGACGCAAGGGAGATCTATGAGGCGGCATTTAGAGGAGAGTAGTGGACCTTATACACGATGTATTTGAAAAATATCCTTCTTTGCTATATTTTCTTTTTCCTCTTTTTTATCCCTGATTATTCCCTGTCTTTTGATGATCAAGGATATAAAGATATCACCGTTGTACTAGACGACAATTATCCACCATACTCTTTCAAGGATATAAACAATGAGTTACAGGGTATTTCCATAGATAGATGGAGACTTTGGGAAAAGACTACGGGTATAAAGGTTAATATCATTGGGACTGATTGGTATAAGGCTCAGGAGATGATCAAAGAGGGTAAGGCAGATGTTATCGATACGATTTTTAAAACACCTGAGAGGCAAAAGGTGTATTTGTTTTCTAAACCTTATGCAAGAATAGATGTTCCAATCTATGTCCATAAAAACATTCAGGGGATCTCGGATATAGTGGACCTACATGGTTTTACCATCGGAGTCAAGGAGGGAGATGCCGTTATAAATATTTTGAGAAATAGAGGTATTACATCATTAGAGAGATTTAATAACTACGAAAGCCTTATAAAAGCTGTAAAGGATAAGAGGACATTGGTCTTTACTGTGGATAAGCCTCCAGCATATTATCTAATGCACAAGTTGGGCATTGCTAGTGAGATAAGAGAAAGTTTTGTCTTATACACTGGAGAGTTTCATATGGCAGTATTGAAGGAAAACTTTAAGTTGCTTGGTATCATTGAAGAAGGCTACGGTCAGATACCCAAGGTAAAATTGAATAAGATTAATGAAAAGTGGATGGGCAAACCCATTATAGATGGTGTCAACTTTAGGTATTTTATTTACATGTTAATGGGATTTGCTGTTACTGGTGTTTTCCTTTTTGTCTGGAATAGTCAATTAAGAAGGGCTGTTGCGAGAAAGACCCATCAATTGGAGACTGCGATGGAATTCTTGAAAAACAGTCAAAGGAACCTTATCCTCATGAATTTTGCCGTTGATAGTTCTTACAACATGGTTTTTAGAATAAGCAAAACAGGTGTGATTGACTATGTAAATAACACGACCTGCATAAGACTCAAATACGCTTATGATGAGATAGTTGGTAGAAATATATCTTCTTTATCAACCAAGCAAAAAAAGATAGAGTCTATAATTGCAAGATTGCAGACCATCAAAAGGGCAAACATTGAGGCGGAATTCATCGATAAAGATGGTAACTCCTTTCCTGCTGAATTAACCTTTTGCACCTTTGATTATGAAGGACAATCTTACATCTATGTATTTGTAAAAGACATAAAGGACATAAAGGCGTTGCATGATGAGATGCTTAAAAAGGAAAAACTTCAATCATTAGCATTGCTTGCAGGTGGTATCGCACACGACTTTAACAATCTTCTAACGGTTATCATCGGTAATATAACAATATTAAAACTGAACCTATCTGATAATGAAGAGATATTAGACCTTGTAAATAAGATGGAAACCGCTGCAGAAAGGGCTCAGGATCTCATAAGAAAGATGCTCATATTCTCAAAAGGTGGAACCCCAATCAAACAGACTACCTCACTACGGCATATAATAAATGAGACTGTATCATTTGCAATGACCGGCTCTCGGATAACATGTGATGTGTTGATAGATGAGGATATCAGAGATGTAGATGTGGATGTGACCCAGATACATCAAGTCTTACATAATCTGATAGTCAATGCGATACAGGCGATGCCTGATGGTGGAAAGATTACCATTAGGTCACAAAATGAAAACGTTGATGAGACCTCAGTGTTACCACTAAGTGTTGGAGAGTATGTAAAGATAGAGATATCAGATACTGGCAAAGGCATAAGTCAAGAAGATCTACCAAAGATATTCGATCCATACTTCACCACAAAGGCAGATGGGTCAGGGCTTGGGCTTGCAACCGTCTATAGCATTGTAAGTAATCATGACGGGCATATATCAGTAAAATCCACATTAAACAAAGGGACTACTTTTTTTATATACCTACCAGCCAATCAAAAAACTTTAGATAACTAAAGTTGTTTTATTGACAATCTTAAGGTAGTTTTGTCTCAATAGATAATCTAAAAAAGTTTTGTAGGAGGTTATATGAAAGGGTTTTTCAATAAATATCTTTTGATTGATTTATCGTCAAGAAGGTCTGAGGTGTATTCAATTGATGATAACATCTTGAAAAATTTGCTTGGTGGTAAGGGTTTGGCATCTTATCTGCTTTCACGGTATCAGCCAGTAGGAGTTGATAGCCTGTCTCCCCAAAATCCCTTTGTTATTGGGCTTGGTCCAATCACGGATACTGCCATTTTTGGGTCTTCCCGTTATGGCTTATATACAAAGTCACCACTTACTGGATTTTTCTGCGAGAGTTATAGTGGGGGAAAGGTGCCTGAGAAGATATCACGGACAGGCTTTGATTGTATAGTATTAGTAGGCAGATCGGATGGACTTATCTATTTAGAAATCAATGATGGAGATGTCAGATTTCATGATTCAAGAGACCTTGCTGGCAAAGATTGCATCGAGACTGAAAAACTGTTAAATGAAAGGCACGGCAAAGATAAAGGGGCGATCGTTATTGGACCTGCAGGTGAGAGGCTAATACCTTTTTCTATTGTAAGCAATGACTTCTGGAGGTGCGCTGGTAGGGCAGGAGCAGGCACGGTTATGGGGGCAAAGAATGTCAAGGCCATCGTCTTTGGAGGTAATGCCCAAAGGGATGTAGCAGATCCGGTTGCCCTAAGGGAATTTGCAAAAGAGACATTTCAGAGGTGTAAAGACCTGCCTGTAACAAACGCATATAAGAATAAAGGTACACCAATGATGGTTGATCTACTCAACAATGCCAACGCCTTTCCCACAAGATATTGGCATAAGGGTTTTTTTGATGGTTATAAAAATATCAATGCCGAGGCAATGCAGACAAAGATGGAGGTTAAGCCACATGCCTGTGCAAGGTGCTTTATGGCCTGTGGGAAATTATCCACCGTCAAAGAAGGGGAATTTAAAGGCCTATTGATTGAAGGTCCTGAATATGAAACCATCTATGCCTTTGGTGGTTTATGTATGATTGATGATATCACAAAGATTGCTTATATAAATGACCTATGCGACAGGCTTGGCATAGATACCATTACAACAGGAAATCTCGTTGCACTTGCGATGGAGGCATCAGATAAGGGAAAGATTAAGGATACATACAGATATGGAAGTTTTGATGATGCGCTGACACTGATAAATGATATCGCAAATAGAAGGGGTATTGGCGAGATACTATCAAAGGGCATAAAAGAGGCTTCAAAGGCATTATCAATGGAATCATCTGCAATACATGTAAAGGGGCTTGAGCCTGCAGGCTATGATCCCCGTCGGTTAAAGGGGATGTCTCTGGCGTATGCCACATCGGATAGGGGTGCATGTCATCTACGCTCTACATTTTATAAGGCAGAGTTATCAGGGATGATTGCCCCAGAGGTTATAGAAGGTAAGGCAGAGTTGTTTATCGACTTTGAAGACAGGCTTACCTTGATGGATTGTTTGATACTGTGTAGGTTCTATCGTGATTTTTACCAGTGGGATGAGTTAGGTAAGATTATACATATAACCACAGGGATGAACCTCTCAAAATCTGACCTGAAGACTATTGCCAAGACTGTCTCAAGTAGTATTAGGGAATACAATATCAAAGAAGGCATGACAGAGGATGATGAAAGGATACCACAGAGGCTATTTGATGAACCCCTTGAAGGTGTTGATGACTGTATAAAAAGAGACGAGTTTGATAAGCTTTTAAAAGACTACTATTCCCTAAAGGGCTGGAATTGCTCGAAATAACAACCTATATAAAGATCTTTACTACATTGCTTGCAATTGTAAATCCTTTAGGTGCTGTGCCAGTATTTTTTAGTCTTACGATCAACTCCTCTGATTCTGAGAGGAAGCGGATTGCCATCACAGCGAGTATAACAGTTGCGATTGTCTTGGGCGTATCTGCACTTATTGGACAGTCACTGCTTCAGTTTTTTGGTATCTCAATATCATCCTTTAGGGTGGGTGGCGGTATATTGCTTTTGCTAATGGCAATATCCATGATGCAGGCAAAACAACCACATAGCAAGCATACCCCAGAGGAAGAAAAAGAGGCAGAGGAGAAAGAGAGTATTGCAGTAGTGCCCATAGCAATGCCTCTGCTTGCAGGACCAGGTGCCATATCCTCAACTATAATATATACAAACGAATCGGCATCAATACCGCATCTATTGCTTATTATATTTATTAGTATAGTTGTTGCCCTATTGACCTACTTGACACTTAGGATAGCTATACCTTTGAGCAGAAGGCTAAGCAAGACCGCTATAAACATCATTACAAGACTTATGGGACTACTGTTGGCATCCATAGCTTTGGAGTTTATCACCAAGGGACTAAAGGAGCTTTTACCGGGGCTTGGATAAGATGCAAAAGATAAAGATTGGGATAAGCTCTTGCCTTTTGGGTCAACCTGTTAGGTATGACGGTGGACATAAACTTGATAATTATCTAAAAAATACCCTCGGCAGATTTGTTGAATTTTACCCTGTCTGCCCAGAGGTAGAGTGCGGACTGCCTGTGCCTCGTGATGCTATGAGGTTGGTAGGTGATGCTGATAATCCACGATTAGTTACGATAAACACTGGCATTGACCACACCGAAAGGATGAACTCTTGGATTAAAATAAGGCTCGAAGAACTGGCATCTGAGGGGCTTTGT
>JBDNDH010000065.1:0-6932 GCA_046719235.1 Thermodesulfovibrionales bacterium | reverse complement strand
TATGTTTGTCAAACTCTGCGTCATAGATATTAATTGCACCCGGTATTGCCCCTTCATAAAATCTTGGAGCAGGTCTTGAGTCAATAATAACTGCATCACCTTTTTCTACATGCTCGGCAACAAATTCAGTTGATGCTATCTTTTCTGGTGGTAACTTGGCTGGTTGTTTTACGGATATTTCTTTTGCATAAAGGTCTGAATCCTTTTTAACAACCTTGACTGCTATCTCTTTGTCTCTCGGCAACTTATTTATGGGTTGTGCCCACCCAACGATTTTGGTGTTGTCATCAAATTTGACGACCCATACAGCCCCTGCGGTCATCTGTATTGTCTCTGCCTTTGCAGAGATAACCCCTACAGTGCCTCTCAGGACATCTTGCTCTGCCTTATGACATTGCGCACAGGTTCTTGTGATTGTAGGTTTTTCTTGTGCGAAGGCAGATAGTGTCCAAACCGCAGTCAACAATGATACCATACACACTACGACTAACAACCTGACTGCTTTTTTCATAATCGTCCCCCTTTTTGAGAGTTTTGTTACTGTCAAAGACAGTATAATCAATTATAAACTATTTACATAATATATTTTCAATCTATAGTTTTTTTTCGAAGTTTTAGGATTGAACAGCAGGGCTCTAAAGATGATAGGATCTGGTTTATAAAAAAAGTATAGATTGAGTCTCTTATACTGTATTCTTCAAGATCACAATGATTTCAAGTTCAATGTCACCTTAGATACATTTTTATTTCATGTTTATTTGCATTTTTTTGCAGTTTAGTGCAATTATAAAAGGCGTAGAATTCAAAGATGGATAACTTTTCCACTATGAAGATATCTGATTTGACGACCCTTTTACATTATTATAAATCACTTGGTTTCTCTGAAATCTATGTAACTCCTACCTTTCAGCCAACACTAAATGACATCAAAAAAACAATCACAGATTGTCAAAGGTGTAAACTCTGTTCCTCACGGACAAATATTGTATTTGGTGAGGGAAACGAACATTCAGAGATAATGTTTATAGGTGAAGGCCCTGGTGCAGATGAAGACAAGCAGGGCAGACCATTTGTAGGTAAGGCTGGTCAGTTACTTACAAGCCTGATACAAAAACTTGGACTGAGCAGGGAGGATGTCTATATTGCAAATATTGTGAAGTGTAGGCCTCCAAATAATCGAGACCCAGAGCCTGATGAGATATCTGCATGTTATCCATATTTAAAACAGCAGATTGCAGTAATAAAGCCAAAAGTAATAATGGCACTGGGTAAGGTATCGACTCACACACTCTTAAATATTGAAGAGCCTTTAAACAAATTTTCCATTATGAAGGCAAGGGGTAATTTTAGCAACTATATCGATGGCCTGATTAGCATCCCCGTAATGCCCACATATCACCCCTCATATCTTTTACGCAACAGTGAGGCAAAGTGGGATGTATGGGATGATGCACAAAAGATGATGAGAAGGCTGAAAGATGGCTAATTGCGTTATCTGGATTACTGGACTTCCAGGCAGTGGCAAGAGCACCATAGCGGAGGGCTTAAAGGACATTGTCAAAGACATCGTTATATTGAGGGTGGACGAGATAAGGAAGTTTATCACTCCTAAACCAACGTATTCTGAAGATGAAAGGGAGATAGTATATAGGGCTTTGGTTTTTACTGCACTTAAACTTTTTCAGAAAGGCCATACAGTAATAATCGATGCTACTGCAAATATGAGACGATGGCGAGATTTAGCAAGACAGTGTATAGATAGGTTTTTAGAGGTTTATGTAAGGTGTCCACTTGAGGTTTGTATCTCAAGGGAAAGGTCAAGGGCTGATACCTTTGGTGCACCAGTACATATTTACGAAAAGGCAAAAGAGGGCTGGCCTGTGCCGGGGGTTAATGTGCCTTATGAGGAACCCATTAATCCAGATTTGATTATAGATACACATCTTACATCGCCAGATGTGGCGATAGGATTGATAACTGACAGATTGATGACCTTTCAGACCTTAAAATAATTATTATTACAACTCAACAGGAGGAGATATTGATGTCTTTGAGCGATTCACATCAGAATTTTGAAAAACTCTTAGAGGAGAGCCTTCAATCACAGACTTTTTTCAATAAAGGGGAAAAGGCTACCCTTTTGGTAGTAGGGATCACAACGGATGCTGTTTTTGTTGATATCGGGGGTAAGCGTGAGGCATTTCTCAATAAATCTGAATTCTTGGATGAGGATAATTTGCTTACAGTAAATATTGGGGATAAGATAGACGGATTTTTTGAGGGGGTAGTTGATGGTATGATGAAATTTACTACCCTTATAAACGGTTATCCTCTGAAGGTGATTAATTATATTGAGGAAAGTTTTGCTGATAAGAGAGAGGTTAGAGGTGTGGTTATCGGAGAGATTAAGGGGGGCTATGAGGTAAGGGTCAAGGGTATAAGGTGCTTTTGCCCACATTCGCATATAGGATTTAAGAATGACTCCGAGGATCATGTCGGAAAGGAATACGATTTTATTATTATTGACTATAAGAAAGAGCCCTTGAGCGTTGTGCTTTCAAGGAGGGTTTTGCTTGAGGAACTCAAGAGACAAAGGATATTGGATCTCCGTCAGAAGATAAATATTGGTGACGAGATAAAGGCACAGATAACATCCATCAGAAACTTTGGATTGTTTGTTGATATCGGTGGTCTTGAAGGTTTTATCCCTATCAGTGAGTTGTCTTGGGGAAGAACCGACAAGATAGAAGGATTGTTTAAAGAAGGTCAGATGATAGATGCAAAGGTAATGACAGCGGATTTTGATAATGAGAAGATTACTTTAAGTTGTAAGGCAATGCAGGCTGACCCTTGGATAGATTTAGATCAAAGATACCCAATCGGGAGTAGGGTAACTGTAAAGGTAACAAGGATCATGCCTTATGGGGTATTTGCCAATATTGAAGATGGGGTTGAAGGGCTGATACATATCTCAAACCTTGCAACTGGCAGAAGGATCAAACACCCATCAGAGGTAGTAAGAGAAGGAGATATATTAGATGCTTATGTATTGTCCGTTGATATGTCTAATAGGAAGATGTCCCTAACCCTAAGGTCAATGGAAAAGAAGGAGATAATCTTTCCTAATGAGGGCGATATAATTGATGTCACCGTTTCAAAGTTAATGCCCTTTGGCATACTTGCAAGGATAAGTGATGATATTACAGGTATGATACCTATGGGAGAGAGTGGTTTGTCTAAGGGAGAGGACATCAAATCAGTCTTTCCTGAGGGGGCTAATGTCAAGGTGGTAGTTCAAGAGGTTGATAAGGAAAGGACGAGGGTTTCATTGAGCAGAAAGGCATATCTTGAGATAAAAGGCAGAGAAGAATACAGTCAATATCTGCAACAACAGAAACAGAGCGATAAAGGAGGCATGGGGATTTTAGGAGATTTGATTGAGGCAACTATTAAGGCTCAAAAAGGCTGATACACAGACTAATAGATGCTTTTCAATAACCACAAAAAAAGACCTTAGAGGGTAACGATGGCTGATAGGTTAAATGTCTTGCTCATATTGGATTCCCCTGATGATGAGGAACTCATAAGGATTGAATTTAAAAGAAAAGGTATGGATTGTCATGTCTTTACGGTTAATGACGAAGATGGTATGAAAAATGCACTTACGAAGCACTGGGATGTAATCATCTCTGATTATGCACTTCCAAAGATAAGTTGTTCTAATGCGTTGAGTTTAATTAGAGACAATTATAATCTTGATATCCCATTTATTGTTGTATCGAGCCCAATTGGTGAGGATTTAGCTGTATCTGTTATGAGGGCTGGTGCTAATGACTATATCTCAAAGGAAAACCTCAATAGACTCATACCTGCAGTGCTGAGGGAGATAGAGGCAGCCAGGGTAAGGCAACAGAAAAGCCTTGCAGAAGATGAACTAAGGAGGAAAAATAAAGAACTTAATGAGATAAACAATACCCTACAGGAGAGGGTAAATAAGGAGGTGGCTAAAACAAGAGAGAAAGACCTGCTTATAGAAAAACAAGCAAGATTTATGTTGATAACAGATATCATGAGCAGGATTGCCCACCAGTGGAGACAACCCTTAAATGCGGTTGCCCTGATACTTCAGGAGATGGAAACCCTATTGCCAGAAAATCCTTCTGTTCAATCTATTGTAAAAAAGAGGATTGAGATTGGGATGGAGAAGATATCTCATCTCTCTTCAATCATAGACAGATTTTATAACTTCTTTTTGCCTGATACACAAAAGTTAAGGTTTAATGTGATAGACAGCATAAAAAATGCCATAAATCTTATTGAGAGCACTCTCAAAGAGGCTGGTATTACACTGATCACAAACTTCCAAGATAACAACCTTTATGTATATGGCTTTTATAAAGAGTATTCACATGTGATATTAAACATACTTAACAACTCATACGATGCAATTATAAGCCGGAAGGTAAAACTTCCATACATATCCATAACCACATCACTTGACAAGGATGTAGTCAAGACCATCATAAAAGACAACGCTGGGGGGATAGAAAGTAGTGTAATTGACAGGATCTTTGAGCCTTATTTCACAACGAAGTTTGAATCTGAAGGTGTTGGACTGGGGTTATATATATCTAAGATTATGATTGAAAAGAATATGGGTGGCAGAATAGTTGCTTCCAACACAACTGAAGGGGCAATATTAGAGATATCCTTAAAAAATGTGGAGTAAAGATATATTAATGTAATTTTAATTAAAAGACTGTGTTAAGTGGTTTTAAAGATAATTTAAGCCTTGACTAAAATATGACATAAATGTTAAATTTCTTTTCAAAATTAAAAAGAGAGGGGTGATTAATAGGATGCCCTCTGTTAAGGTCAAGGATACTGAAAATTTTGAGGTTGCCTTAAGGAACTTCAAAAAGAAATGCGAGCGTGAAGGTATTCTTTCAGAGATCAAAAAGAGGGAGCATTACGAGAAGCCAAGCGTTAAAAAGAAAAAGAAGATCCTCGCTGCTCGTAAAAAGGCTGCCAAAAGACTGAAGGTCTCTGTTGCGAGGTAAGTATTGGATATCCTTGCAAAGTTTGATGCCGATCTCAAGGAGGCCTTAAAACAAAAGGACGAGATAAGGTTATCTGTCCTTAGGTTGATAAAGGCCTCTGCCAAAAATAAATCCATAGAAAAACAGTCACCCCTGAGTGAAGAGGACGTAAAATCTCTTCTATCCTCTATGATCAAACAAAGAAAGGAATCAATAGAGCATTATGCCCAAGCCTCAAGGCAGGATTTAGTAGATAGAGAGCAGTTGGAGATAGATATTATCAAATCTTACCTTCCACAAGAGTTATCACCAGAAGAGATAGACATAATAATAAAAGATGCCATCAGAGAAGCAAACGCATCTAATCCCAATGACATGGGTAAGGTGATGAAATTGGTCATGCCAAAAACTCGAGGACGTGCCGACGGCAAATATGTAAATGAAAGGGTCAAGTTTTTCCTCCAGTCTTGAAAGTCCTTTTTAAGTAATAGTAATCTATTAGACAAGGTTTGCTCATCCCCAAAATCATTCTTATAAGGAGATTAATCTATGAGACTTCTGGATTTTTACAACAAGGCTATTCAGGTTGCGATTGAAAATGATCCTCGTGGCAAGGAAGAGGTAGAACGCGAGTTGCAAGAGAAAAAAAATGAATACGAAAAGTTAGACCCCAAAGAACGAGAGTTTTTTGATATGTGGGCATTGACTAATCCATATAGTGACTCACGTATTATATATGGGACTGGTGATGAAGAGGTAAAGACCCTAATGGTCGGGATTGATATAGACACATCAGAGATAATCCTTGCAGAACTGTTGAGGCACAAAGGGATCATGGTTGATGCGATACTCTCACATCACCCATCAGGAAGACCATTTGCGAGTTTATATACTGTGATGGGTATGCAGGCAGAGATACTCTCTATTGCTGGAGTGCCTATAAATGTGGCAGAAAGCCTCACTGAATCAAGGTCAAAGGAGGTAGAGAGGAAGATCATGCCCGCAAATCATACAAGGGCATACGATACTGCCAAACTGCTCAATATCCCTTTGATGAGCATGCATACCGCAGGCGACAATATGGTAACAACCTTTTTAAATAAACTCTTTGAGAAGAATAAGCCCAAAACACTCGGCGATATCATTGACCTTTTGCTTGATATACCCGAATACAAAGAGGCATCAAAGATAAGTAACGGTCCTAAGATACTGATAGGTAGTAAAAATAGAAAGGCAGGTAAGATCTTTGTTGATATGACAGGGGGGACAGAAGGGTCAAAGGATATCTATGAAATCGTTAAATCAAGTGGTATAAACACCATAGTAGGAATGCACATGAGTGAGGATCATCGTAAGGAGGCTGAAAAACACCATATAAATGTGGTGATTGCTGGTCATATCTCAAGCGATAATCTTGGCATGAATCTACTGATAGATGAGGTTACAAAGGGTGAGGATATAAATATTGTAGAGTGTTCGGGGTTTAGAAGAATCAAACGATAGATGGATAATAACAGCGTAACTGATGAGATAAAGGATAGACTTGATATTGTAGATTTTATCTCTGAGTATGTGCCACTTAAAAAGGCTGGCTCAAATTACAAGGGACTTTGTCCATTCCATCAAGAGAAGACCCCTTCATTTATGGTTAATCCATCAAAGAAGATATTTCACTGTTTTGGATGTCATAAAGGAGGAGATATCTTCAACTTTCTCATGTATTATGAAAACATTACATTTCAAGAGGCGGTAATCAAGTTAGGTCAGATAGCAGGGGTCAAGACTAAAAATCATAGAGTGGCTGTAAAGGGCAGGGATGAACTCTTTAAAATATACGATCTGACGTCAAACCTTTTTTCAGAAAATCTTACAATGTCTGTCAAGGCGACATCT
>JBDNDH010000064.1:0-7032 GCA_046719235.1 Thermodesulfovibrionales bacterium | reverse complement strand
AGTCTTGATACCTTTCTTTGATAGACAGGTATTGTTTCATCAATGGTGTGTTTTCTGACATTTATCTCCCCAAAACAATTAGCATAGTGATTATACAATAAAAATCTTTACGAGGGCTTATAAAAAACAAAAAATCTTTTAAACCATATACTGACTTTAACGCTTTAGAAAATATCTGTGCATATCCTCTCAGTCTTTGGGTTCAATGTGGATGACAACATCTTTAATGTCAGGCATCTTCTGCTTTATTGTGTCTTCAACCTCATGGGCAATACGATGGGCTTCCAATACAGATATCTCTGGCGATACTATGATATGAAGATCTATAAAAATGTCGCCCTTTGCACCTCTTGCCCTGATCTCATGACACTCTATAACCTCGTTATGTGTACAGACTATCTCTTTAATTATCAAATCATCAATATGACTCCTGTCTATCAGGACATCAGAGGACTCCTTTATTATAACAACCCCCATATAACCAATAAATATACCTACCCCTAATCCTATTATGGCATCTGCATATATCAGACCAAACCTCTGAAGTATTAGTGCAATGATTACCCCTATGGTGATGTAAATATCTGAGAGTGTATGTTTGGAGTCTGCAACAAGGTATTCGCTACCAAACCTCCTCCCCATTGTCCTTTCATAGAGATAAACAAATATGTTGACGACAAAAGTCCCAAACATGACGAAAAAGCTATTAATACTTACCGACGGCATCTCACCTTTAAAAATTGCCTCGTATGTATTTTTGACTATCTCAAAGCAGGTAATGAGCATTAAGATCCCTATAATGATAGTAAAAAGTGTCTCAACCTTTCTATGTCCATATGGATGCTTGTTGTCTGGTGGACGACTTGATAGACTAATAGCAAAAAGTCCAACTACATTTGAAATCCCATCTAAAAGGGAATGAAAACCATCAGAGCGGATAGATACAGAGTCTATGATATAGCCATAAATGACCTTTGTCATAGCAACGGCTATGTTTAGCAAAAGGGTTACTATTAAAACCTTTCTGATCTCCTTTTGTCTATCAATTATCTGCATCATAACCCGCTTTTAATATCTTTATTTTTTGCCATATTTTAGCATATGTAAAGAACCTGAAACAGCCTTAAAAAGAGGTTTTGCTGTTGACGGATCTCAGATCTAAATAATATACTTATGGCAACATGAAAAGGATAGCAGTTATTGATGGTCAGGGTGGAGGTATTGGTAGCCTAATCACTAAGAGACTAAGAGAAGAATTCGGAGAAAGTATTGAGATATTTGCACTCGGAACTAACTCAACCGCCACAGCCTCAATGATGAAGGCGCGTGCAAATAAAGGTGCTACGGGTGAAAATGCAATCATGATAAATGTAAAAAAGGTTGATATTATAGTAGGACCGTTGAGCATCGTATTAGCAAATGCCATGCTTGGAGAACTCACACCTGCCATGGCAGAGGCTATATCATCCTGTGAAGCCAAAAAGATCCTTCTTCCACTCAATCAAGAATCATTAGAAATAATAGGCAATGTAAAAGAACCATTGCCACACCTAATAGACAGACTTATGGAGAAGATTAAGGAGGTCGTAGATGTGTGAGGCAAACGCTTATATTTACAAAAATGGCGAGGAAACTCTTTATCTTGAAGGCGTAGATGTATTGATACCAGAGGGAGATACTATCTTTTTAAAAAACCTCTTTGGTGAACAAAAGACATTTCATGGTCGTATAAAAGAGATGTCTCTGGTAAAACATAAGATACTACTTGAGGAGAAAAAACCTTAAAGATCTATCAGGTAGTCAAATCTGTATTTTTATGAAAAGTCTTTTTCCCCCTTTTTTCTTCTGGGTTTCTTTTCATCTTTTGCCTTTTGTATCCTTACCCTTCTTCCGCTCATTATCATATCATCTACAGACCTGATTACCTTCTCCGCAAGCTCCTCAGGCACCTCAATAAATGTAAACTTATCCATCACATCGATCTTGCCTATCTTGTTTGGTGGTATGTTTGCCTCTCTGGCAACCGATCTAATGATGTCTCCAACATGGATCCTATCTTTTCGCCCAACCGTCATGAATAACCTCACATAATCAGAAGCCTTGTCAGTTGATACAACCTTTACATCTCCGTAAGCAGAAAAAAGTGCTGCAGAAGCGATATCAAAAAGGCTGTTTTTATCAGACATCTCCTTGACTAAAGGTAGATATAGGTTATGGCTATTCGTCGATATTATCTCTTCAATATCTCTCATAATAGAACGAGACCTTGCCTCAAACACATCCTTTTCTGTGGGTAGGGATTTTTTATCAATCTTAGTCTTTGCCGTCTTTTCTATCAACCTTAAGGTCTTATACTCTTGTGGTCGCACAAATGTAATAGCGATACCCGACTTTCCAGCACGTGCAGTCCTACCGATACGATGTATGTAACTATCAGGATTCTGGGGAATGCTGAAGTTGATAACATGACTCACATTTTGTATGTCAAGACCCCTTGCGGCAACATCTGTTGCAACCAAGATATCAATCTTACCAGCCTTAAACTTGTCCATTACATCATCCCTATGAGCCTGTGTAAAATCCCCGTGTAGTGCCGCTGCATTGTAACCCGTCTCTTGAAGTTGGAGTGTTACATCATCTACCTCCTTTTTAGTATGACAAAATACTATAGCCAACTCAGGGTCCTCTACATCAAGCAATCTAATGAGCGCATTTATCTTGTCCTTGTCTTTGACCTCATAAAATACTTGAGATATCTTTGGCACAACTACATCTTTGGTATTAGCCCTGATCTTTTCAGGGTTTTTTAGATGCCTTTTTGCTATCTCAACTATTGGTTGTGGCATTGTAGCTGAAAACAACATAGTCTGCCTATTGATAGGGGATCTATCTATAATCCTTTCTACGTCTTCAATAAAACCCATATTAAGCATCTCATCTGCCTCGTCTAATACCAAAAATCTTATCTTATCAAGATTTAGAGTGCCCCTTTCTAAGTGATCTAAAATCCTACCCGGTGTGCCTACCACTATATCAACACCTTTCTGTAATGACCTTATCTGCATTTCAATAGACTTGCCCCCGTAAATCGGCAGGGTCTGACACCTTTTATACCTCCCAAGCTTATTCAACTCCTGTGATACCTGCATAGCCAACTCCCTTGTGGGTTCCAATATCAAGGCTGTTGGTTTTTCCTGTTGTGGACACTGCTGGACTATTGGGATACCAAAAGCCGCTGTCTTGCCAGTGCCAGTAAGTGCCTGCCCAATAATGTCTTTACCCTGCATAATCTTGGGTATAACGAGCTGTTGTATAAGGGTAGGCTCTTCAAAACCCATATCCCCTATAGCCTTCAATATCTCTGGGGCTATATCAAAATCCTCAAATTTCATAACTTTTCCCTCTAACAATTTTTTTACCTCTAAATTATGAGACCAAAAAAAAACATCTACTGATTTCTAATCAATTTTATTCCCATTTTAAGACAAAACTTCTCAACATTCAAGATACCATGCCTTTTTACTAATATTGCATTATTACTCACTTCAACTATAGTTGAAGGCATACCTCCTGGCGTAAACCCATCATCAACAACGACATCTATATTATCCCCAAAATACCTCAATATTGTCATGGCATCCATAGGCGGTGGCATTGAGGAGATATTGGCACTGGTAGAGGTGATAGGCAGGTTAGATAATATAGAGATATCCCTTGCTATCTTACAACTAGGTAGTCTAACCGCTACCTTTTTGTCCTTTACGATAAATTCGGAAAGACCATCCCTTGCATGAAATAGTATTGTTAGGGGACCATGCCAAAACTCCTTAATCAGTAATTGCTCTATTTCATTTGTTGAATCTACTAATAGAGACAATTGTGCAAATTCCCCTATTATCAGAGGCATTGTCTTGTCTGCAGGTCTTTTCTTTATAGAATACAATCGCCTAAGCGCATCCTCATCATCATATCTCACGCCGAGACCGTAGAATGTCTCTGTAGGATATGCAACTATCTTGGAGTTTTTTATCTCCTCAGATGCTAATCTTATGAAGTCTTCATAGTTTGCTGAATTAATCCTTAGATGTCTCACTGTGATATCTCTTTTGCCTTATCTCCTCTATAAGATCGATAAGTCCCTCATAGATGTCATCAGGCTTAAGCCTTTTAATAACCTTGCCGTTCATAAACAATACTGCCTCTGATCTTCCACATGCGACACCAACATCTGCCTCTTTTGCCTCACCAGGACCATTGACCGCACAACCCATTACCGCCACTTTTAGAGGCTCTGTGATGTTTTGTATGTACTGCTCTACCCTTTGTGCCAATGGTTTTATATCCACATGACATCTGCTACAAGTGGGACATGAGATAATATCTGCAGTCCTATCCCTTAAGCCCAAAGTCCTCAGTATCTTAAATGCAAGCCTTACCTCCTCTTCTGGCTCGTTGGTTAGCGAAACCCTCATCGTGTCACCGATTCCTTCGTATAGTAATATCCCCAATCCTATGGAACTCTTTATGATACCCGTATTTGATGGTCCTGCCTCCGATATACCTATATGTAGTGGATAATCATGCCTTTCTGAAAATATCCTGTAGGCATCTATTGTTGTGATAACATCAGATGCCTTGAGGGATACCTTAAAGTCATGAAAGTCCATATCCTGCAGTATCCTCATATGTCTCTCAGCACTCTCAACTAACGCATTACTTGAGGGATGTCCGTGTTTCTCAAGTATATCCTTTTGAAGAGACCCTCCATTTACACCAATTCTTATTGAAATCCCCCTTTGTCTTGCAGAATCAACAACCTCCTTTACCTTCCACCTTGCACCAATGTTGCCTGGGTTTATCCTAAGTGCATCCACACCTTTGTCTATTACCTTTAGGGCTATCCTCCAGTCAAAATGTATATCTGCTATGAGTGGTATAGATACCAATGACCTTATCCTTGCAAATGCATCTGCAGATTCCATATCTGGCACTGCTACCCTCACTATCTCACAACCAACTGAGACCAAAGAGTTTATCTGCCTCACCGTTGACTCTACATCTGTGGTCTTTGTCTTTGTCATAGATTGAACGGATATAGGGGCATTACCACCCACCTTGACATTACCCACACTTATCTGCCTCGTAGGCCTTCTTTTAATCATTTATGAACTCCTTTGGCTCTGGTCTCTTCCGCCTTGTACCGACCTGATCGCCTGGTTGTGTTCTGCCAATGTCTTTGAAAATATATGGGTGCCATCATTCCTTGATACAAAATAAAAATAAGGGACATCTGCTGGAAACAAAGCCGCCTTTATGGACTGAATGCTGGGTGATGCTATAGGACCAGGTGGTAGTCCCTTGATTATATAGGTATTATAAGAGGTCTGCCTCAGAAGATCCTTCTTATAAATCTTTTCCTTGTAACTTTTTACACCATAGATAGCGGTTGGGTCGGCCTGAAGTGGCATACCAGCCTTTAGTCTGTTGTGATAAACCCCTGATATTATCCTGCGCTCCCTATCTACTACAGCCTCCCTTTCTATTATTGAGGCAAGGGTCAATACCTGATTTTCAGTCCACCCCATCTCTGCCATCCTCTTTTGCATCTCTTCAGTATACTGCTGCCTTAACCTACCTACCATTACCTTAATCACCGTTGACGCCCTCGCACCCTTAGGAAACTTGTAGGTATCAGGATAGATGTATCCTTCAAGGCTTGGGGAGTCGATATTTAAAGACATTAAAAAGTTTCTATCCCTTGCGATGCTATCAAAGACCTCCGATGAGACTATCCCTTTTGAAGCCAGTTTCTGTCTTATCTCGTTGAGACTATCCCCTTCGTTTATAGTGACCTCAAACTCAATAATCCTTCCCTCGCTAAACCTTTTGTAAACCTGATAAGGACTCATATATCCCCAAAAGGCGTAATACCCTGCCCTTATCTTCCTATCCATAGAGGTAAGTCTTCCAAGCAAGATAAAGATATTCTTATCCCTTATGAGATTCTTGTCTTGCAAGATTTCCATCGCATCCCTAAACGACACACCCTCAGGTATCTCTACCTCAATTGGATCACTACCTATATATGTTGGGACAAACATTTGGACAATAACATATATTGCAAGAAGGATCCCTACAGATACAGATATTATTTTTATGTTATAAAGCATAGAACTTTAGCGAAAAAGATATGCACTAAAAGGATATCATAACTAAACATATAAAAACCAAAAAAGGCACGGGTTAAAATCCGTGCCTTTTTCAGAAAAGATATACAAACTAATTGAAAATTAATACATATCACCCATTCCACCATGAGGCATTGGAGGCATCTTTTTCTCATCCTCAGGCATTTCTGTAATCATTACCTCAGTGGTGAGCATCAAGCCTGCTACAGATGCTGCATTCTGCAATGCGGTCCTTGTAACCTTCGTTGGGTCAATAATTCCGGCCTTCAGCATGTCTGTGTATTCCTCTTTGTATGCGTCAAAACCGTAATTTGGATCCTTATGCTCTTTGACCTTTTCAACGATTATTGAACTCTCAAGACCAGTATTATTGATTATCTGGCGAATTGGTTCTTCTAAGGCCTTTTTGACTATATTCACACCGATCTGCATATCATGATCTAATTTTAGTTTTTCAAGACTCTTTATACACCTTAAAAGTGCCACACCGCCACCAGGCACTATACCTTCTTCAACCGCTGCCCTTGTTGCATTTAGTGCATCCTCAACACGGGCTTTTTTCTCCTTCATCTCAGACTCTGTAGCAGCACCAACACTTATTACTGCAACGCCGCCAACCAGTTTTGCGAGTCTTTCTTGAAGCTTCTCCCTATCATAATCAGATGTTGTCTCTTCAATTTGAGCCTTTATCTGCTTGACCCTGCCCTGTATTGCCTTCATATCACCAGCGCCTTCAACGATGGTAGTATTTTCCTTATCAACGGTTATCTTCTTTGCCTGTCCTAATTGGTCAAGTTTGACATTCTCAAGCTTAAAGCCAGCATCTTCGGAGATGACAGTTCCT
>JBDNDH010000063.1:0-7145 GCA_046719235.1 Thermodesulfovibrionales bacterium | reverse complement strand
TTGTGGCATACCTTGACGCGGAAGAGGCAAGGGGTTCAATCCCCCTCGCGCCTATCATTCTTAAAACATTATGTGCCATTGGTCTATCATTATAAACATCAGGCTCAGGTCTTGCAATATCACTTTTCATTTTCTTTTCTCTACTCTTTTATTAGCTCTGCTGATTATAATGCACCCGGAGGTATTCATCTCTATCTTTTAAGGTATATCCGCAGCGAACTTGATCTTCATACATCGCTTTGTCTATTAGTTTTTTATCTATACTCTTCAAGGAACAGCTTTGCAATATACTGTATAGATTCTCTCAGCAGCATTTCCTCTGAAAGATATATGGTAAACATCTTCAGGATACTCTATCCTCATCGGTCTTGACATGTCTTAATATAGCATTCACTGTTATATTGCAAAACCTGAACCCATTTTTTCTCAATTGTATTTTTCTGGATAATTAGATATCCCTATCTGGATATAGCACAGTGAAGACTTCTCTGAAGATATCCACCGTTGCGTTTCCTGGTGGCTGGGTATTCAGCATCAAGACTATTGTCGTGCCGGATTCAGGGTTATGCATGGCGATGTTGACATAACCTGGAAGCCCACCATTATGGCCATAAAAACCGCCGACTTTGAAAGCCCCCAGACAGTAATACAAAGTTTTGTATCCCGGAAGGCTATTTTTGAAGCAATCTTTAAATCTTTTCTGCTGAAGGTCTTTGCTTAAAAAAGTGCCGTCACCAAGCGCCTTTATATAGGTTTTAATGTCCGAAATATTTGAAATCATTCCTCCTGCTGCCCATGCCCATGAAGGATCCATTTTCTCGCTCCAGTCTTCAAGCATGTCTCCTTTATACATATAGCCGTGTATATATTGCCCGGTATAGGTGGGGATGTTGGGAAAAGATGTATTTTTAAGATTTAATCTATCTAATATCCTTATTTTAATCTGGTTCTCCAACTTGTCTCTGCTCAGTTTTTCAATAATAATTCCGAGCATTATAGTGTTGGTATTGGAATAATGGTGATTCTGTCCAGGCGGAAAATAAGGCTCTTCTTTAAATGCGTAAGTTAAGAGTTCATAAGGATCCCATTTATAAAGAAGGTTTTCTTCGGCAATCTTGCCCCATGTTTTCGACTCTGAATAGTTATATAAGCCGCTGGTCATATTGAGAAGCATGCGAATGGTTATGTTTTTGCCGTTCGGCACATTATTAATATATTTATCAACGGTATCATCAAGGCTTAACAACCCTTCATCTATCATTTGAAGTATTACAGTCCCGACATAGGTCTTTGTCAGGCTGCCAATCTTGAAAAAGTCTGAATGATTCATTCTTCTGCCTGTGCCGATATCAGCCATTCCTGATGCATTCAGGTATTCTCTGTCATTAGACCAGACCCCAAGCACCATACCCGGAGACTTATATCTTGAGAGTGAATCGGAAACAACTTTGTCTAATTTAAGTATCGTTTCATTATCAAACTGTTTAGCCCTATGGCTTGACAATGAGGCGCAGCCGCTGATTAGAAATGTCAAGGCTATTATTACAAGAAAATATTTTTTCATATCCCTTTCCCCTCCAGTGTCTTAGGTGTTGTCAAAAGTTTTTAAGCCAAAATCCTAAAAGATGTTTTTTTTAAATGCTACGTATATTTTGCTGATACTGCTTATTCTTTTATGCAAATTCTTCCAATGATTTTATTCTCAATATTATTATATTGGGGCAGGTCTTGTAATATCACTTTTGTTTTCTCTATTTTCTTAGCAGCCCTGTTGGAATAATGCACATCGATCTCAGGAGGGCGATCTGTGAGATAAGGATAGCAGAAAGATATCTATTGAATCAATTCTAAAGATATGATACGCACATATGATACTTTACGGAGACTACTGGATCATTGATCTTGCTAAAAATTATGAATATGCGGTAGAGGGACACCCAGTAAAAACCTGTCTCTGGTTTTATTCTGAACGCAAAAGATGGATAAATACCTCTGGAAGAAAAAATATCCGGTTGGCATACAGCAAAAAGTTTATGATATAACAATTAATAAAAACAAAAAAGGAGCAAACCTATGAGATTAAAGGCGTGTATTGAAGGCGATAACTTTTATGAAGTTGGGAGGTTCAACTGGATGAATAAATATTTTGTTATCCTTTTCTTGATCTTTTGCAATCTACTCTTATTTTTACTGCCGGCATACTCTCAAGATATGGGCTCCTCTGGCAGAGCAGGAGATGGGGCAGGTATTTCGTTCTCTACTACCTACATGCACCAGTTTAATGCAGACCTTGACGGTGGGGGAGATTTTAGTGTGGACAGATTGTTTCTGCGCGCTGATGCGAAAAAGAGGCTGAGCGATACCTTTACCATGGGAATCGGTATAAATTATGTTTTTCATGACTATTCTTTTGCAGATGGCACCTTCAATCCACTCAGCAAACCATGGAAACAGGTCCATGCACTCGATCTCTCGGTCAATTCTCTCTTTGTCATTGATAAGGGATGGAATCTGTTCGTTGCCCCTTCTATAGGCGTTGCAGGCGCATCTGGTGCCAACTGGAGCGACTCTCTCATCTATGGAGGCATCATATGGACATCTTACCGTTTAAATCCCGGACTTCTTCTGGGGGCCGGTGCTGGTCTCTTCAGCAAACAGAAAGACTTCTCTGGCTTCCCTATTATTGTGGTCGACTGGAAAATAAGTGACCGCCTGAGGCTTTCCAATCCTGTTAACCCAGGACCAACCGGACCTGCAGGACTTGAGCTTTCATATATGTTTGACGAGGTTTCATCAGTTGCAATGGGCGGGGCATACCGTTCACTCCGTTTCCGCCTTAGCAACAGCAGCACACTTTCAGACGGTATTGGTGAAGATAAGGCTTTCCCTCTTTGGATAAGGTTTTCGACAAAGATAGGATCATTAGGAACCCTCAGTTTACATGGAGGGACGATGGTGGGAGGCAAGCTGACACTGAGAGATAGCTGGGACAATAAGGTCGCGGTTAAGGACTATAAATCCTCGCCTTTTCTTTCAGCTACGCTAATGTTTAAATTCTGATGATTATGTAGGTATTTGTGCAATAGTAATCTCATATCTGAGAACCTGTTGCGACTATAAAATCACACACAATTTTAGGCAATTGCCAAAAAATAGGGTAAGTATTTACTATATCAGCCTATGAACCTAAGTCTTGAACAATTTCTTAAACTCTCAAGGTCATGTAATGTAATCCCACTGTATGAAGAGATAATGGGTGATATTTGCACGCCTGTTAGTGCCTATCTGAGATTGAAAAAGAGGCCTGCCTTTCTGCTTGAGAGTGTGGTTGGGGGTGAAAAGTGGGCGAGGTATAGTTTTATAGGGTTTGAGCCCCTCATCACTGTCTCCTTTAAAAATGGTAAGACTACTATAAAAAAAGAAGGCAGTGAGAAGATAACGGTTATTGACGACCCACTCAATGTCATAGAAAAAATCCTATCAGAATTTAAAACTGCTCAAGTCTCTGGATTACCGAAGTTTTTTGGTGGCTTCGTGGGATATATAGGCTATGATATAGTAAAACTCTTTGAAAAGGTGCCAGATAAGGCAAAACCCCCCCAAGATGTGGAAGACCTCTTCATGATATTGCCACAAAACCTCATTATATTTGACAATCTAAGGCAGACCATAAAGATACTACATAATGTCCACATTGAGGACACCTCACTACCATTGCAATACAAAAATGCTCAAGATACGATAAATGAGACCATTGAAACCATAAGGAGAGGGGGCTTACGAAATCAGAAGATTGAAAAGATAAACTATTCTAATGGGTTACCCGAGTTGCATTCAAACTTCAATAAAACCGATTTCTTTGATGCTGTCCTAAAGGCAAAGGAATACATCCTAAGTGGCGACATAGTTCAAGTGGTTTTATCACAATGTTTTGAGATGCAACTCAACAGAGATCCCTTTGATATATACAGGGCATTAAGGGTTATAAATCCATCACCTTATATGTATTATCTTGACACAAAGAAAACCTGTCTCATCGGATCGTCTCCAGAGATACTTGTCAGATTTGAGGATTCAAAGATAACTGTAAGACCCATTGCCGGCACAAGAAGAAGGGGTAAGACGGATGAGGAAGACAAGATGCTTGAAAGGGAACTCCTTTCAGACCCGAAGGAACGGGCAGAGCACATCATGCTTGTTGACTTAGGAAGAAACGATGTAGGCAGGGTTAGCAAGATTGGCACTGTGAGGGTAACTGACCTTATGACTATTGAGAGATACAGTCATGTGATGCACATTGTGTCAAATGTAGAGGGTGAGATAATGGATGGACTTGATGCATTTGATGTATTTAGGGCAACATTTCCAGCAGGGACTGTTACTGGGGCTCCAAAGGTTAGGGCTATGGAGATAATAGAAGAACTTGAGCCCACAAGGCGAGGGGCATACGCAGGGGCTGTAGGATACTTTGGGTATCTGGGCAATATGGACACTTGTATAACAATCAGGACCCTAGTTGTGAATGGCAAAAAGGTTTACATACAGGCAGGTGCCGGAATAGTAGCAGACTCAGATCCTGAGTCTGAATACAATGAGACCGTAAATAAGGCAAAGGCTATGCTTAAGTCAGTGGAGTTTTTGGGGCGATAAGATGCTCTTGATGATAGACAACTACGACTCTTTTACCTATAACCTCGTCCAATATTTTGGTGAACTTGGTGCAGATGTAAGGGTCTTTAGAAATGACAAGATAAAGATCAAAGAGATTGAAGCACTAAAGCCTGACTTCATAGTGATATCACCGGGTCCATGCTCACCAAACGAGGCAGGTATATCTGTAGATGTTATCAGACAATTTAGCGGCAAGATACCTATACTTGGTGTATGTCTCGGACATCAGTCTATCGGTGCTGCATTTGGGGGTGAGATAGTGAGGGCACCATCACTCATGCATGGCAAGACATCAATGATATTTCATGACAACAAGACAATCTTTGATGGTATACCTATACCATTTGAGGCTACAAGATACCACTCGCTTGTGATAAGAAGAGACACCCTGCCTGATTGTCTTGAGATTAGTGCATGGACAGAAGATGGTGTTATAATGGGTGTCAGACACAGGGAATACATAGTTGAGGGGGTGCAGTTCCACCCTGAATCGATCCTTACTAAATTTGGTAAGGAACTTCTCAGAAACTTTCTTTTGATCAATAGGTAACTGATAACCTATGGTTATCAGAAACTTTACTGAAAACCAGTGAAAAGGAGTGGTTATGCTTAAGGATGCAATTGCTAAACTTATCAACCATACACACCTCTCTGAATCTGAGATGGCTAACTGTATTACTGATATCATGGATGGCAATACAAACGATGCACAGATAGCATCTTTCTTGACTGCTTTGAGGATGAAGGGTGAGACCGTTGATGAGATCACAGGTGCTGCAAAGGCTATGAGGGCAAAGTCGATAAAGATAAGGTCACCACAAGGTGCCATTGATACGTGTGGAACAGGTGGAGATGCCGTTGGGACATTCAACATCTCAACTGCTGCGGCCTTCGTTGTGGCATCAGCAGGCATTCCAGTTGCAAAACACGGTAATCGCTCAGTCTCAAGCAAATCCGGTAGTGCCGATGTGCTTGAGGCATTAGGGGTAAAGATTGATATAACGCCTGAAAGGGTTGAGAGATGTATATTTGAGACGAACTTTGCGTTTTTGTTTGCACCACTGTTTCATCCAGCAATGAGGTATGTTGCACAGGCAAGAAGAGACATGGGGATAAGGACAATTTTTAATTTACTTGGTCCAATTACCAATCCTGCGGATACCAAATCACAGATAATTGGTATCTTTAGCCCACATCTCACAGAGACAATCGCAAGCGTGTTGATGAGGCTTGGCTCTACATCTGCCCTTGTTGTTCATGGTATGGATGGTATAGATGAGATAACGCTATCAGGCAAGACGCAGGTATCGGAATTGAAAGACGGTAAAATAAAGACCTATCATATCTCGCCAGATCACTTAGGTTTGAGGCTGAGTCCATTAGAGTCGATAATTGGTGGGAGCAAGGAGTTGAATGCTGAGATAATCATGTCTGTATTTGAGGGGGCAAAAGGTCCTCACAGGGATGTTGTTGTCCTAAATGCAGGGGCAGCCATTTACATTGCAGGCAAGGCAAAAGACATCAAAGAGGGTATTGAGATAGCTCAGAAGGAGATAGACTCAAAGAGGGCACTGCAAAAACTCAAAGAGGTTGTCAAAATTACAAATTCTTAGATCAAAGATGCCCTCCATTACAACATGTTATCCATTAAATCACCAGCAAAGATTAATTGGTATCTAAGAGTGCTCAACAAGAGGGACGACGGGTTCCACAACATTGAGACCGCTATGCAGACTGTCAGTCTCTTTGACTACATAACCCTCGAGCCTTCGGAGGATATTGAGGTGTCAATGACCCCGTCTTTGGGCATTAAAATGGAGGAAAACATCGCATATAAGACAGTATTGACCCTCAAGAAACTCACAAAGACGCAAAGAGGGGTAAAGATACTTATCAAAAAGCAGATCCCAGACGGTGCCGGACTTGGTGGTGGCAGTAGTAATGCCGCAACCACCCTCTTAGCCCTTAATTATCTATGGAGGCTGAATTTAGATATCAAAAGATTGAGCGAGATATCTAAATTAATTGGATCTGATGTCACTTTTTTCCTGAATTCTTCACCTGCTATAGTAAGGGGCAAGGGGGATATTGTTGAGCCGTTAGATATAAAAAAAAACTATAAAGTGGTCATTGTAAAACCTGATGTATCTATATCAACTGCCTGGGCATATGGTCAATTGCAGAGAGATAAGGGGTATCAAAGACAATCCGATACAATATCCTTTAAAAAATTCCTGACTGAAGGTGATCTCAAATCTATGCGGGATCAATATGTCAATGATTTTGAAGAGGTTGTTTTTAAGAGGTATCCTGAATTAGAGGATATCAAGAATGGATTTTTAAAGGTTGGTGCTGGTTATGCAGCGATGTCAGGCAGTGGCTCATCTATCTATGGTGTTTTTGCAGACGACAGTTATAAAAGGGCCTATGATCTATACTCACCGCATTATAAGACATGGGTAGTGGACACGCTT
>JBDNDH010000062.1:0-7147 GCA_046719235.1 Thermodesulfovibrionales bacterium | reverse complement strand
CTCTTGCCTTGTCGTAGCCAGTGATGGGAACAAGGGCAGTGCCTAAAATAGGATTTTGTAGAGCCTTTTGGTTTATTGCATCCTCATTGATAGTTAGATCTTTTATGACTAATTCGTTTAATGACCGTGTAGCCCCTGTGAGTATGGTTATAGACTCAAGCAGGCAATAGGCAATAACGGGCAACATCGAGTTTAACTCAAATTCACCGCAACTGCCTGAAAATGTGATAGTCGTATCATTACCTAAAACCTTGGCGCATGCCATTCTTACAGCCTCCGGTATGACTGGGTTTACCTTTGCTGGCATAATAGAGGAGCCATACTGAAGAGACCTTATCTTGATCTCATTAAGACCACAGATAGGCCCACTATTCATCAATCTTATGTCGCTTGCTATCTTGAAGAGACTTGTTGATATGGTCTTTAGTTGTCCTGATAATTCCACTGCTATGTCCATCGATGCCTGAGCCTCAAATCTGTTTTGACATGGGCGGATGCTAATTCCTGTATAGCAGGAGAGTTCTTGAGTTACCAGATGAGGGAATTCCTTATGTGAATTTAATCCAGTGCCCACAGCAGTGCCTCCTAATGGTACTTCAGATAGCCTTACAAGGCAATCTTTAATCCTGTCAATCCCATATCTAATCTGTGCTAACCAACCAGAGAACTCCTGCCCAAAGGTGATAGGTACAGCATCCATTAGGTGGGTTCTCCCAGTCTTGATGATATGACCCTGTCTTGTGATGAGTTCATCAATCCCCTTACATAGGGACTCAAGTGTAGGTATTAGAGATGATGTAATCTCAAGTATTGCAGAGAGCCTTATTGTTGAAGGTATCACATCATTTGATGATTGACCGAGATTTACATGATCATTGGGATGTATTGGGTTTTTGGTTTGTCTTATCCCTGTTATCAATTCATTACATCTTGTTGATATCACCTCGTTCATATTCATGTTTGTAGAGGTAGCACTCCCTGTCTGAAATACGTCAATCTTAAAATTGTCTTCGTATCTTCCATCTATAATCTCATCACAGACCTTGGAGATTATTTCGCAGATATCTGGTGGCAGGAGTTTCAGACTCATGTTTGCACGAGCACAGCACCTTTTGATAATAGCAAGTGCCTTAATAAATGAAGAAGGTAATAGGAGATTACTAATCTTGAAGTTTTCTATCGCCCTTTGGGTTTGACTACCCCAGTAAACATTATCAGGTATTAATACTTCTCCAAAGGAATCCTTTTCAATTCTTGGCATTTAAGGTAAACCCACACCTGCTATTTTATACCCACAATAGATACACTGACCAGATTTGATATTTATACTTCCTACTGAAAACCCAGATCGTTCAATGACAACCTTTTTGCAACTCGGACAGTATGTATGCTCGCCTTCAGAACCAACAACATTGCCGGTGTAAACATAATTTAACCCAGTATTCAACCCGATTTCCCTTGCCTTTAGTAGAGTTTTTAAGGGTGTTGGAGGAAGGTTAAGCATCTTATGTGTTGGATGGAATCTTGTTATGTGCCATGGCATATTGGGATCAACCGACTTGATAAAGTTTGCAGTCCACTGCAAAAAGCCATCACTATCATTTAGGCTTGGTATTATAAGTGTAGTGACCTCAACCCATACCCCTCTTTCCTTCATCATCTTGATGGTGTCTAATACTGGTTGTAACCTTGCTCCACAGATCTCTTTATAGAAGTTGTCGTCTCCCTTTAGGTCTATATTGTTTACATCCAAAAAAGGTGCGATTTGTTCAGTAGCAAGATCGGATGTATAGCCATTACTTACAAAGACATTCTTGATCCCTTTTTCCTTAGCAATCTGAGCGGTATCAAATGCAAATTCAAAGAAGACGGTTGGCTCGGTATATGTATAAGAAATGCTCTGGCACTGGCAGTTTATTGCATCAAGGACTATGTCTTCTGGCTTATATTCTATAGCATTGTCAAACGACTCGTGTTTGTTTGTCTGGGCAATAGAGTAATTCTGGCAGTGAAGACATCTGAAATTACACCCCTTTGTAGAAAAGGATAGTGACTTACTACTGGGATAGAAGTGATAAAGTGGTTTCTTTTCAATAGGGTCTATGTTGTATGCACATACCTTCCCATACACTAAGGTATAAAGGGTACCATTTTTATTCTCTCTTACACCACACTTGCCACGGTTATCAGGGTGTATTAAACAGAGATGATTGCAGAGCTTGCATCTGACATTATTGTCCTTGAGTCTATCGAAAAATAATGCCTCTTTCACATGTTATGCTTTCTTTTTTGTGGGTGTCTTTTTGGATGTTGATTTTGAGGCTTTTGATGCGGTAGTCTGTTTGCTCTTTGTGGTCTTCTTTTGAGTTTTTGGTTTTCCATCAGAAGATACTGTATTTACAACCTCTGATACAGGAGATGCTTCAGTTTCAGTAATAGGGCTGACCACAGTGCTGAAGGCATACTCTTTTACCTCAAAACCAGATTCACCCTTTTCTCTCAGGGATGAATATACGATCTGTTCTGCCTCAAGCCAGTTTTCAAGGTCATTACCTTCAGGCATGCCTTTTTTGACCCAAATCTCATAAGCAACCCTTGATATCTCGTCGTAGATGTTCATTATGTATTTACCCCCTTAGTTATAATTAAAACTGTAGTTTTAATTATAACCTTTTATCAATTATATTTCAATTATTTTTAGGTTAAAAAATCGTTAAATCAATGACTATTAAACACTCAACCTATGTCTCATCACGTAGCCTTTGTATATTGGCACCAAGTAATCTCAGGTTTTCATCCATCCTCTCATATCCCCTATCTAAGTGATAGATCCTGTGTATAGTTGTCTCCCCTTCTGCCCTTAGCGCTGCGATCACTAATGATGCAGATGCCCTTAGATCCGTTGCCATCACGGGCGCACCTTTTAGTCTCTCTACACCCCTAACGGTTGCTACACTGCCATCAACGGTAATGTCTGCGCCCATTCTTCGTAACTCTGCCACATGCATAAATCTGTTTTCAAATATATTCTCCTTAATCACACTCGTACCCTTTGCAACGGTCATGAGTGCCATAAACTGTGCCTGCATATCTGTTGGGAAACCAGGATATGGCATTGTCTTAATATCCTGTGCCTTTAGTTCATTGGTGCCTTTTACCTTAATTCCATCTTGAAGCGTCTGTATTAGAATGCCTGTATTTGATAATTTTTCAACTACCGACTCAAGGTGTTTGATATGACAGTCTTTCATTACTATCTCGCCATTTGTTATGCCAGCGATGGTCATGTATGTGCCAATCTGTATCCTGTCTGGGATTATCTTATACTTATCTATAGGACTGAGATAATCAACACCTTCTATCTCAATGACCCTCTGACCGGCACCGTTTATCTTTGCCCCAACTGAGATCAGGCATCTCGCAAGGTCAACAACCTCTGGTTCCATTGCAGCGTTTTCAATTACTGTGGTTCCTTTGGCTAATACTGCAGACATCATGATGTTTTCTGTGCCTGTCACAGTAGGGATGTCAAAGTTTATCACGGCCCCTTTAAGTTTGTCTGCCTTAGCAATCACATAGCCTGACTCTAACTCAATCTCTGCGCCCATCTTTTGTAATCCCTTCAGGTGAAGGTTTATAGGCCTTGCCCCAATAGCACAACCACCAGGCAGAGACACCTTAGCATATCCGTATCTGGCTACAAGTGGACCTAAAACTAACACAGATGCCCTCATAGTTTTTACGAGTTCGTAAGGGGCAAGAAGGTTTTTGATGTCTGATGTATCTATCGTCACATCTGTGCCAACCTTTGCGGTTGTTGCACCCATATGTTCAAGTAGTTTCAACATAGTCTTTACATCCCGCATGTCGGGGACATTGGATATTGTGTTTTTTGACGCATTGAGTAGAGATGCTGCCATTATAGGAAGGGCTGCATTCTTTGCGCCACCAATTCTTATAGTTCCGCTTATTGGATAGCCACCTTGAATTACAAACTTTTCCATTTTTGCACTTTAGTTGTAGGTGTTTACTTTGTAAAAGTCAAATTTGCTAAGCAACTATCTTAACATAATACAAAAAAGTTATAATTTTTTATGATTACAATAAACGAATTGTTGCAGACCATCATCTCCTATAATAAACACGCAGACCTCTCTATTATCAAAAAGGCATATGTCTTTTCGAGGGAGGCACATTGCACACAGAAGAGAAAAGAAGGGATCCCTTACATATATCATCCTCTATCAGTTGCAAAGATACTATCTCAGATGAGGCTTGATACCGCTACTATTGCAGCAGGGCTACTTCACGATACTGTTGAGGATACAGGGATATCTACCAACGATATAAAAGAGATGTTTAGTAGCGAAATAGCATTTCTTGTAGATTCTCTTACAAAACTTAGCAAGGTGGAATTTAAGACGAAGGAAGAGGCACAAAATGAGAATTTCAGGAAGATGCTCCTTGCTATGTCGAAGGATGTAAGGGTAGTCTTGATAAAATTTGCCGATAGATTGCACAACATGAGGACAATATCCTATATGTCCCCTGAGAAGAGAAAAAATATCGCGCAAGAGACATTAGATATATATGCACCCTTGGCAAATAGACTTGGTATTGGATGGTTAAAGGTAGAGTTTGAGGATCTTTGCTTTAGCATACTGATGCCAGAGATGTTTGCTGAACTACAGAAAAAGGTAAAAAAGCGAAGGGATGAACAGGAATCTTATATAAATGAGATAAGAGACATAATATCACAAAAGATATCAGATGTAGGTATTCCAGCCAAGATAAAAGGTCGTGTAAAGCACTATTATGGTATCTATCATAAGATGGTCACCCAAAAGATCCCTTTTGAGCAGGTGCACGATGTTATCGGGATAAGGATTATGACTGATACTGTTACCCATTGTTACGATATATTGGGCATTATACACTCACTTTGGCCTTTGGTGCCTGGAAGGTTCAAAGACTTTATAAGCCTTCCAAAGTCAAATATGTATCAATCATTGCACACCACAGTGATTGGTCCTGGTGGAGACAGGGTTGAATTTCAGATAAGAACAGAAGAAATGGACGAGATTGCCGAAGAGGGTATCGCAGCACACTGGAGGTATAAAGAAAAGGATAGCATAGATGTAAAGAGCACAAAATATATAGCTTGGCTGAGGGATCTTGTTAAGGAAGTAGCTGATTCAAAGGATTTTATGGAGGCTTTTAAGGGGGAGGTCGTTCCTGAGACGGTCTATGTATTTACGCCAAGAGGGGACATCAAAGAACTCCCTGTGGGGTCAACACCTGTTGACTTTGCGTACAGTATCCACACAGAGGTAGGGCATAGGTGTGTGGGGGCTAAGGTTAATGGAAGGATAGTCCCATTGAGATACAAACTCATGAATGGAGATTATGTTGAGATAATCACATCTCCTAATCATGTGCCGAGCAGAGACTGGATAAAGTTTGTTGTTACACAAAGGGCAAAGAGCAAGATAAAACAATGGATAAAGGCAGAAGAAAGGGCAAAGAGTCTTGAGATTGGCAATAAATTACTTGAGGATGAGGCGAGAAGGTCTGGCTTGGCATTATCTGTGTTGAAGTCAGAAAAGATGTCTGAGGTCGCAAAGTCTTTAAGCATGGCAACTGTGGAGGATCTAATCGTAGATGTAGGATATGGCAAGATATCCTCACATCAGGTCATAAACCGTTTATTACCGACTCGTCAGGAAGATCAGGCTAAACCCAAACCTAAAAAGACTCCAAAGGATAATAGGGGGATAATACGGATAAAAGGGATTGATAACATACTTTACTCCATTGCTAAATGTTGTATGCCTGTCCCAGGAGATAAATCTGTTGGATTTATCACAAGAGGGAAGGGGATTACTATACATAGGGCTGATTGTAAGAATCTTGAAAGTATAACCTTTGATCCCCAAAGACTGATTGATATCCAGTGGGGAGAGGATGTTAATATTAAATCTGAGACAAAAATAACCATAGAAATGATTGACAAGCCTGGTATATTAGCAAGTCTCAGTTCCCTTATCTCTGCACAAGACATCAACATCACATTCATTAAGGCATCTCTTGGACACAATAAGAATGCAATCATTGATTTGACCTTAGAGGTTCAAAACTCATCCCAGTTAGGTAATCTATTAAACAAGATAAATCAGATGGAAGGGGTGTTGTCTGTAAGGAGGGTTGGTGCCCCATAGATTATTGTATTAAACACTTTTTATTTATCAAACCTTTGCACTATAATAGACAGCAGGTTTCAAAAAGGAGGTTATGTTTGTGTATAAAAGAATAGTAACTTTACTTATCTCTTTTCTTCTTCTTGTATCTTTTTCATTTGTTGCAGTTGCTGAGGATAAAAAGAAGGTCAGGGTAAGGCATATTAATGGTGATGTGGTTGCCTACGATGCGTTAGTGAGGGTTATGATGGTCAAAAGCAAAAAGACTGAGGCTGAAATAACATTAGATGACAAGACTGTCATAACGCTTAATAAGGATAAAAAAACCCCTAACGATATAAAAGTGGGTGATTATGTGCATGTAAAATATATTGTATCGGATGGCAAAAACATCGCCAAGAGGATACAGATAAAGACTGACACTAAGACCAAATAACCGAGATAACTATCATGAAGAAACCTTGGGGGGGAAGATTTACAAAAGAAACAGCCAAGATAACCAATGAATATACCCAATCAATATCTTACGACAAAAGGCTGTGTAGATACGACATTATGGGTAGCATTGCCCATGCAAAGATGCTCTCCAAACAAGGTATCATAGGCAAACAAGATGCAGAGTTAATCTTAAAGGGACTTGAGGAGATATACGAAGAGATACAAAGGGGAGAATTTGTATTTTCTCAAGAACTGGAAGATATACACATGAACATTGAGTCTGCATTGATCAGCAAGATTGGAGATGCCGGTGCAAAACTTCACACAGCGAGGTCTCGGAATGATCAGATTGCCCTCGACCTGAGGCTATATTTACGAGATGAGACCAATAATATCATAGATTTAATCAAAAGGGTTCAGGATATATTGGTCAGTATAGCAGAGCAGCACATCCAAACCATCATGCCCGGCTACACACATACTCAGAGGGCTCAGCCAGTCTTGCTCTCACA
>JBDNDH010000061.1:0-7246 GCA_046719235.1 Thermodesulfovibrionales bacterium | reverse complement strand
CCACGCTGCGTAGCACCTGTAACTGCACCCTTTTCATAGCCAAAGAGTTCGGACTCAAGGAGTGTCTCTGGTATTGCCGCGCAATTGATATCAACAAACAAACCCTTCCTTTTACTCATATTGTGGATGACCTTTGCTATTAAACTCTTGCCCACCCCAGTCTCGCCATAAAGCATAACGGTTGCATCTGTATCTGCTACATCTCTTATTTCCGATAAGATGTCTTCAATACCGGCAAAAATGATGTCCAGAGGCGGCAAGTCGGATACCTGTAATCCTTTCAGGATAATGTTTTCGTATCTCAACCTCTGTCTGTCATAGATATTAAAGACTATTTTCCTTATCTCATCAGGTTCTTTTAGAGGCTTTGTTATGTAATCAGCTGCGCCAAGTTTTATGGCAGAGACAGCAGTTTGTATAGTGGCAAATGCTGTGATAACTATAATATCTATTTCTTGTGATACCTCTTTTATCTTGTTAATCAGGGTTATTCCGTCCATCTTAGGCATTTTTAAATCGGTAATTACCAGATTTGGGTTTATCCTTGAGATGAGGTTTAGGGCTGTCTCTGGATCATTGGACACAGTCACATCATAACCCTCGTTTTTTAGTATCCTGTTTAAAAGTAATGAAAATGAATGGTCATCATCAACTATTAAGATTTTAAAACCTTCTTTGCTCATACATTCATATCCCTTACAAGTATCTTGAATTCTGTTCCCTCTCCCTTCTTGGTATTAAAACTAATCTCACAGTTGAGTGCATCCACTATATTCTTCACAATTGCTAAGCCAAGACCTGTGCCCTTTGGTTTTGTTGTAAAAAATGGCGTAAAGATCTTGTCCTTTATACTATCATCAATGCCAGGACCGTAGTCCCTGATACTTACTATCGCACCCTTCTTATCCTCGTTAATCTCTAACTCGACACTACCTTCGGTTTCCATAGATTCTATGGCATTGTTGATAATGTTTATAAATACCTGCCTAAGCCTATCTTTGTCGGATCTTATCAACCTTTTAACGCTACTCTTTATTATAACCTTTAGACCCTTTGACAAATAGGTATTTACTAACTCAGACATCAGTTCATCTATATAAAAGCCTTCAACCTTAAAGTCAATTGGCTTAGAGTAAGCCAGTAATTCTTCTATAAGGTTCTCTATCCTGCTTGACTCTTTTACTATGATACTTAGTGCCTCTTCGTCCTTTTTTGCATCAGACTCAAGCATGTATTGGGCAAAACCCTTTATACTGCCAATGGGGTTTCTTATCTCATGTGCCAATATTGCAGACATCTCACCTATTGCAGCCAATTTCTCCTGTCTGGCTATCTTTTCTTTTAATTGTTCTGCCTTTTTGATATTTTTCCACAATACTAAGTATATCAACCAGAGGATCGCCAATACTACAGACATCATCAGTATCTTCATCCTTGATAACTCTATAATCCTGTTTATCTCATATGTATGAATAGCCACCCTTAGCGTTGGTTTATCAACATTCCAAGGCGGATGTAAAGGCATATCCATAACAAACACCCTTTCTAATGTCCCAAGAGTGAGATAGCCGTATGTGATATCATCTATGACAACTTGTGACTCCAGTGTGGTCTCTTTGAGTCTTCTCCCTATGAGATTTTCGTTTGAGTGTAAGATTATGTGTTTATTGTTGTCATATAAAACTAAAAACGCAACACCCTCCCATCTACCTTCTGTGACGATTCTTTTAAATACCATCTCGTTCTTTAGGTCAGAGATGTCTCTCTCTCCTATGATTGCCTCAAGGCTTACGCCAATCCCTAATATCTGAAGACGTGCGGTATCCTCTGCAACCTTCTTTGCCCTTATAAATGTGAATGTGTTGTCCCCCAATATTATTAATGTGGCAATTATCATCAGGGTAATAAAATACAGGTTGTTTCTTTTAAACATTGCCTTGTAGTATCATCTCTTCTACAGCCATCTCTTTTTCCAGAAGAAGTATGCAATGATTGATGAGATTGTGACGGTAAATCCCATGACGATTAAAAAAGAATCTGGGTTTGTGGCAAAGGGTAATTGGATATTCATCCCATAGATACTTGCTATAAGGGTAGGGATACTAATAAGTATGGTTACAGATGTGAGCACCTTGATGATGGTATTTTGGGTGTTTGCTATCATATATGAAAATGTCTCCATCATTTGATACAGTATGTTGTTTGCAATCTCTGTCATCTCTTTTGCCTGATTTAACTCCTCAAGCACATCTATAAGCAGTTCTTTATCATCTGGATATTTATCAAAAAGGTTGATCCTTAAAAGTTTCTGTATTAGCATCTGATTTGATCTCAACCCCACCGTAAAATACACGAGACTCTTCTGCAACAGGTATAGCTGAACCAAGTCTTCGTTGTTCATTGACCTTCGTATTGATCTTTCCGATGCCTCAATGGTGTCGTTTATCTTTTTAAGACAGGCAAGATACTTATTTGCAGTTGTAAGGAGTATATAAAGTAAAAACTGATATTGTTTTGCGGTATTTATCCTCTCACGGTAGTTTGAGACAAGTTCCTCAAGAACCTTAGTTTGATAGTTACATAAAGTGACAATATAATCCTCTGTGATAACAATACCAAGTATCCTTGTGGTGTAAGGTTCTTCTGACTGTATTGTGTTACGATGTGGTATATCTATAATAAGTAGAGTCTTGTTATCAACGCAGTCGTATTTTGCCATCTCGTCCTCATCAAGTGAATAGTCAAGGAACTGATGAGGGATCTTGATCTCATCTAAGAGATAGCGAATATCATCCTGTTCTGGGGCGGTGACCTTTATCCAGCAACCCTTTTGAGGTTTATCAATGATATTAACCACACAATTATTAATCTTTATAAACTGTATCATGTGTCTTTTCCAGAGTTTAAAACCAGTTGCATCAAGACATCTATGAATCGTTTATCCGTATTAAAAGCCTTTAGTCTCTTTAGGTTGATACCATTGGTTTCGGCAAGCCTTTTATAAATCATGTCTATCTCGTAGAGTGTTTCAATGTGGTCAGAGACGAAACTTACTGGCACTATGAGGACATCCCTTATTCCCATCCCTGATAACTTAAGAATAGTATCTTCGGTTGTTGGTCCTACCCATTTTACGGGACCTGTCTTACTTTGATAGGCAAGACAATACTGCTCTTTGGATAACCCAAGATTTTTGACGACAAGTTTTACTGTCAGTTCTGTTTCCTTGATGTAAGGATCTCCTTCATCTACAAACCTCTGCGGAAGGCTGTGGGCACTGAAGAGGACAAATGGCATCTGTGCAAAAGTTTTTAATTCTTCTCTGATGAAATCTGACAATGTGTTAATGTATGCAGGGAAATCACACCAAGACTCTATGGTCTTTGATGTGAGTGCGAGTTTTTTTGTAGACTCTTTGAATACCCTTAGGGTTGAACCGGACGTTGCTTTGCTGTATTGAGGGTAGAGGCTTAATCCTAATACATCTCTTACCCCATCTTTATGCATTTGTCTTAAGGTGTCTTCAATAAACGGATGCCAATACCTCATGCCAGTTCTAACGATATAATCATAACCCTTTAAACTTAGTTCTTTTTCAAGGCTCTGTGCCTGTTTTGAGGTAATCTCGATCAGAGGGGATTTTCCACCTATGAGGCTATAGGCATGAAGGGTATCCTTTAATCGTCTTTTGATTATGAGGGATGCAATTGGTTTCTGTAAGAATGATGGTCCTAATCTTATGATATCCCTGTCTGAAAATAGATTTTTTAAAAAAGGCTCTACTGCATCAAGTGAATCTGGCCCACCCATATTTAGCAACACTATTCCTTTCATGCTATCTCCGTAAAAAAAAATTGAGTAGTTTAAAAATAAATAAAAACCCTGACTTAAATCAAATGGATTATGCCTTCAATTAAAACCCTTAACCTAAACTTCAAGAGTTTTTAACCAAAAGTAATATTGCCTTAAAAAATAGGTAAGGTTAAAAAAACATAATATCCTATACTAACAAAATATGAAAAAGATACTGTTTATCTGCGGTTCTCTAAATCAGACAACCATGATGTATAAGATAGCCCAGCACCTGATGGCTGATTATGATTGTTTTTTTACGCCCTATTATGGAGATGGTATTGTAAGGCTACTAACAAGGGCAGGATTGCTAAACTTCACAATCTTAGGTGGAAGGTTTAAGAGGCAGACTGATGAGTTTCTGACATCTAACTGTTGTCAGATAGACACTGAGGGGAAGACCAATAACTATGATTTGGTTGTCACATGTTCTGATTTGATAATTCAAAAGAATATAAAGAAAAAAAACATAATATTGGTTCAGGAAGGGATGACAGACCCAGAAAACATTACATATCATCTGGTTAAGAAACTCAAACTACCGAGATATCTTGCAAGCACATCCACCACAGGTCTGTCAGATAGATATCAGAAGTTTTGTGTCGCATCAGAGGGATTTAAGAGACATTTTATAAATAAAGGCGTAAAGGCAAACAAGATAGTAGTAACAGGGATACCAAACTTTGACAACTGTAAACAATACCTTGATAACAACTTTCCTTACAAGGATTACGTCTTGGTTGCGACCTCTGATGCAAGGGAGACATTTAAACCAGACAGGAGGAAGACTTTTATCAAAAGGGCTTTAAGGATAGCGGATGGACGGAAGGTTATCTTCAAATTACATCCCAATGAGAGGGCAAAAAGGGCAGATGAGATAAGACAGATTGCACCAGACGCACTGATTTTTCACGATGGTAATGCCCATGAGATGGTGGCAAATTGTCAGGTATTGATTACCCAATACTCCTCACTTGTCTTTACAGGGCTGGCTCTACAAAAGGAGGTTCACTCATATTTTAATGTTGAGAGACTAAAGGAGATGACCCCAATTCAAAATGGAGGAACATCAGCAAAAAACATAGCAAATATCTGCAAGGAGTATCTACAATGAAGATATTAACAGCAATCCAGACGAGGACAGGTTCAAGTAGGTTTCCGCAAAAGGTGCTAAAGCCCTTAGGTAACAAACCTCTCTATGTTACTATGGCTGAGAGGATAAAGAGGTCAAGCCATGTAGGGCAGGTGGTGATCCTTACCACATTTATGCCGGAGGATGACATCATTGAGATTATTTCACTCAGTAACGGGCTTCAATGTTTTAGAGGACACCCAACAGACTTACTTGACAGGCATTATCAGGCAGGTATATTTTATGGCGCAGATGCGGTTGTAAAGATTCCCTCAGACTGCCCACTCGTTGATATATCTGTTATTGACAAGGTCATAGGTTTCTATATCGATCACTATCCAAAATATGACTACGTAAGTAATCTTCACCCTGCAACATTTCCCGATGGCAATGATGTAGAGATTATTAGTATGAAGTCACTTGCATTGTCATGGAGGTTTGCAGATAAAGAATACGAGAGAGAACATACCACACCATTTATCTGGGAGCAACCTGATAGATTTATGATTGGCAATATAAGATTTCAAGGCTGCAATCTCTCCATGTCGCATCGTTGGTGTCTTGATTACCCAGAGGACTATACCTTTATAAAAACGGTATTCGATGAATTAAATCCTAAAAATGAAAACTTCGGTTTATCAGATATCCTTGAGTTGTTGAAGGTCAAACCAGAACTATTGGATATAAACAAGAAATATTGTGGTGTCAATTGGTATAGGCATCACATTGGGACACTGAAAACTATCAAACCTGAAGAGACGAGGATTATGGCATGAGCATAGAGGGTTTAGATGACCTTAAAAAGATGTCACTCAGTGCAAGGGAACAGATTATCAGGCTTGCCCAAAACGGTGGCTGTTTTCTTGGTTCGGCATTTTCATGTATAGATATAATTGTATATCTGTATGAAAGGTTTTTGAGGCTAACAGACGAAGACAGGGACTATTTCTTCTTATCAAAGGGACATGCTGTGCCTGCCCTTTATAGTGTGTTGTCACTTCAAGGATACATAGATATAAACTGGATAGATCATCATCTCAACCCTTACTCATATTACTATTACCATCCAAACATATCTGTAAATGGTGTAGAGTTTCACTCCGGCTCGTTGGGGCATCTACCTTCTGTTGCCTTAGGTGTAGCAATAGATCAGAGGTTAAGGGGAGATAAAGGACGCTCTGTGGTGTTGGTTGGTGATGGCGAGTTGAATGAAGGTTCTGTATGGGAGACATTGTTGATCGCTGGTTCTATGAGACTTAGTAATTATATCCTTATAGTGGATAGAAACAGACTTCAGGCAAATATGCAAACGGAGAGCCTAATCAGACTTGAACCATTAGCCCAAAGACTGATGTCTTTTGGATTTAATGTTATTGAGGTAGATGGTCATGATTTTGAGGAACTATCATCTGCATTTGATGATTCTTCATTTTCTGATGAAAAACCACAGGCAATCATTGCTCATACAGTAAGGGGTAAAGGGATACCCAGTTTTGAAAAAAGGCTGGATAGGTGGTTTGTCAGGCTTACAAAGGATGAGGTTTATGATGTCATCAATGAACTTTATGCTACCTCAGAGATAGCATCCGTCCTGATAAACTGTGAGGGAAGGTAAGATGTCTTATCAAGAACTCTTGTATGAGATAATAAGAAATGACCAACGATACGTTGTATTGACCTCTGAAAACAGATCGTCCATAAGGGATATACCAAAACTCCTAAAAGATAGGTTTATAGACACAGGCATAACCGAACAAAGCCTCATCGGTATTTCTGCAGGACTGGCATTAAGAAAAAGGATACCAGTAGTTCATGCAATCTCTGCCTTTGTGACCATGAGGGCATATGAGTTTATAAGGACAGACATTGCCTATCCAAATCTTCCAGTAAAGATAGCAGGCTCATTCGCAGGTCTACTCTCAGAGGGCAATGGACCTACGCATCAAGCAGTTGAAGACGTAGCATTGATGAGAAATTTGCCAAATATGGTTATATTTTGCCCTGCAGATGAAGGTGACTTAATGATTGGTTTAAGAGAGGTTATCTCTGTAAACCTCCCATGCTACATAAGGTTAAATCATATGCCTGCTTGTTTTGAACACTCTAAAGACTTTGGTATTGGTAAGGCAGAATTATGCTACCAATCTGAAAAGAGATGTGAAATCACCATTTTGACCTACGGGACATTGTTTTTAGAGGCATATAAGGCATGTATTATCTTAGAGGAATGCGGAATACCATGCCGCCTTATCAATATGAGAT
>JBDNDH010000060.1:0-7258 GCA_046719235.1 Thermodesulfovibrionales bacterium | reverse complement strand
CCTTATTCCAATAAATGGAACTCCCCTTGCATCAAGACCACTGTTACATCCCTTTGAGGCACTCAGGGTCATCAGCACATTTAGGTTTATCCTTGCAGATAGATCTATTCGGATCTGCGGAGGTAGGGGCCAAATCCTGAGGGAGTTTCATCCTATGGTTTTTATGGCTGGTACCGACGCAGTGATGACAGGAAATTATCTAACTACCACAGGTAGGACCTTTAAGGATGATATACACTTGATAAGGCTCCAGGGGTTGTCTCCCCCTGAGTATTAGTAACCCAACCAAACTTGTCTCTCAGATGAAACCAAACCTGATGGCATTTGATAGGATAGTGCAGGATGAAAGGGGTGAAGCCTTGAGGGTTGAAGATGAAGACGTTGGGATAGAGAGGGCAAGGTCTTTGTATCTCTCTTTGCCTGTGATTTTGTTTAGATACAAGAGATTTCCCATCATCGAGGCATTGCCTGATGGCATTACAGAGTCTGTGATCACCTTTTGCCTTATGAGTAGTTTCTCCTTTGTGCCATCTGTAAAGTAAAAGCCTCCGTTTTTAGCATCAGAGAAGTGATGTATCACATATTCCGTTATCTCCGTGGCAGTCTCAAGGTAGGATTTATCGCCTTTTGCAGAATACAGGGCTAATAGGGCATTTATAAAATAGGCATAATCATCAAGAAAGCCGAGCCCTGATCTGTATTCTTCGATACTGTAGTGTGATAAACCAGATGCACTGTCATAGAGATGTTGGATGATATAATCAGTTGCCATTTTGGCTCTATCAATAATTGAATTATTCTCAAAAATCATACCAGCATTTATAAGCGAGGATATCATTAGGGCATTCCAATCGGTTAGGATCTTTTTGTCTAAAAATGGTCTATTTCTCTTGATCCTATGATTGTATAGTTTATTGATTATTCCCTGCAGTCTCTCATCTGCAAGCGATGTCTCGCTGGTTAAGTGTTTCATATATATGATATTTTTAGCGGTATCTTCAAAGTTTCCATCTTCTTTGAGATGGTATAATCTGGCTATTATCTCATATTCATCGGTGCTGAGGAGGGCCTTGAGTTCATCAATCCCCCATAGATAATAAAGGCCTTCAACCCCTTCTGTGTCTGCATCCTGTGCTGAGTAAAATATGCAGTCTTTACTTGTAAGTTCCCTGAACACGTATGTAACGATCTCTTTAGCTGTATGCTTAAAGATATCTTGGCCTGTTGTATCATATGCCTTTGAATAGACCTGTAGTAGCAAAGCCTGATCGTAGAGCATCTTTTCAAAGTGTGGTATCTTCCATTCTGCATCTGTGCTGTAACGATGAAAACCAAAGCCTATATGATCATAGATACCACCATTTCTCATTGACAGCAGTGTAGTTTTTAGCATCTTAAGGGCATCCTGTTGTCCTGTAGCCTTGTAGTAATCAATCAGAAACAAGAGATAAACAGGCATAGGAAACTTAGGAGCCCTCCCAAAACCTCCATTTGATGTATCGTAGATTGATTTTAGCGAGTTAAAGGCGTCGTCACATAGTGCCTTGTAGTCAAGTTGATACGAGACAGAGGTGAGATTGTTTGTAGCATCTTCAAGATGCCTTGTGACCCTTAGGGCAATAGATTTGACCAAATCTCTTTCGTTTTTCCATAGAGATGAGACCTTTTGAATAAGTTCTATTAAGCCAATGATGTTGTATCTGCCTGTCTTTGGAAGATAAGTAGCAGAGTAGAAGGGCATTTGATCAGGTGTCATTATTATTGTCAATGGCCATCCACCACTACCTGTAAGGATGTGGCAGAAGTCCATGTAGAGATTGTCAATGTCAGGCCTTTCTTCTCTATCAACCTTAACACACACGAAATTACTATTTAAAAGTTGGGCAACCTCTGTATCGGCAAATGATTCCCTCTCCATGACATGGCACCAATGACAGGTAGAATATCCAATTGATAAAAATATAGGGACATCACGTGTCTTTGCCTCCGTGAAGGCAGACGCTCCCCAGGGCATCCAATCTACTGGATTATCTGCATGTTGGAGGAGATATGGGCTCTTTTGGGTTGCAAGTCGATTCATCGGCAATAGTATGACATAAAGACGGGCAGAAAATGTAAATATTTTTAAAAAGGGCAAATCTTTATGGTATTTTTATGAATTCGTCAGGTGGTCTTTGCCTCATTCTTAGCCGTTTTTTGAGGCAACAAGACATTGATGAGCATTAACAACATGCCAACGCTAAGTGAGGCATCTGCAATGTTGAAGGCATACCAGTGATAGCCTCCAATATGGAAATCAAGAAAGTCTATAACATAGCCGTAGATAAGCCTGTCTGTCATATTGCCAAGTGCACCGCCAAGCAATAAGGCATATGGTAGGCGATTAGTCTTGTCTTTTATTATCAATATGGATATCACTATTATCGCAAAGATAGATATCGATACAAAGAATGTGTTGCCAAGGGATTTAAACATACCAAAGGCAGAGCCAGTATTCTCTACATATACGAGGTTAAAAAAAGGCGCTACATGGATATTTTCAAACGGATGAATAGACTTTTTGACCCATGTTTTGGTTGCTTGGTCAATGATAAATATGGCTACTGCTATTACAAAATAGGTGTATGCCTTTTGTCTTAACCAGAAATCACAGGATAGCATCTCTCACATATATCGGGATAATCTTTAAATGTGCCAACTGCCTCAGACCAATTCCAACATCTTTCACACTTTGTGCCATCTGCCCTTTTTACATCAACATAAAGGTCCTCAATAGTGCTTGATCTAATTGATTGTGCGGGTGGGGTTTTGTCTGTATAGACCTTAACCTGCGAGACTATAAACAGGTATCTTAGGAATTCATATCTGCAATAAAGCAATTCATATTCGTTTTTACTGCAGTAGATCTCAACCTTCGCCTCAAGGGAGTTTCCGATAAACTTTTCCTTTCTCTTGATCTCAAGTGCCTTATTGACATCGTCTCTTATTGTGATGAGTCTATGCCATGTATCTTCTAAGCCTTCATCTATAAAAGACTCGTCAACTCTTGGAAAGTCAGCTAAAAAAACACTCTCAGTTGGCCTCTGATTTATATGACTCCACATCTCTTCAGCGGTAAAGGACAGTATCGGGGCTATGAGTTTTGTCATATTGATCAATATCTGATGTAAGACCCACTGCGCAGAGCGTCTCTCGATAGAGGCTTTTTGATATGTATATAGCCTATCTTTGAGGATGTCAAGGTAAAAGGCGCTCATATCACTTACACAGAAGTTATAGACGCTGTGATATATCTCATGAAAACTGTATCTCTCATATGCAACGGTTACCTTCTTTATTAATTGGTGTAACCTTGACATTGCCCATCTGTCTATCTCAAGGAGGTTTGATCTGTGGTCACCGTTATCGTAATCATAGAGATTTCCTAAGAGATACCTACCTGTATTTCTTATCTTTCTGTATGCCTCAGTGAGTCTGTTGATTATCTCCTTTGATAGTCTCACATCCTCTTGGTAGTCCTCAGCGGAGACCCACAACCGCAGTATCTCAGCACCATTTGCCTTGATTACATCTTGAGGGACAATCACATTGCCGAGTGATTTCGACATCTTCTTACCTTGTCCGTCTACAGTGAAGCCATGAGTGAGGACAACCTCATAGGGTGCCCTACCCCTTGTGCCTACCGATGCAAGCAGTGAGCTTTGAAACCATCCCCTGTGCTGGTCACTGCCCTCGAGGTATAGGTCTGCAGGCCATTTTAGTCTGCTGTCTATCTCAAGGACTGCGGCATGACTTACACCAGAGTCAAACCAGACATCAAGTATATCCATCTCTTTGTCGAAAGACTGGTTACCACAATATTTACAGGCGTAATCTCCTGCTATAAAGTCAGATACTTCATATTTATACCATGCATCAGAACCTTCTTTTTCAAAGAGACTGACGATATGATCAAACATCGCCTCATCGTAAATAAAGTTTCCACATCTCTTACAGGTTATGAGTGTTATTGGCACACCCCAAGCCCTTTGACGTGAGATACACCAATCAGGCCTGTTTAAAACCATGTTGTATATCCGTTCTCTACCCCAGGAAGGTATCCATCTGACCCTGTCTATCTCTTTGAGAGACCTTTCACGGAGGTCCCCTTTATCCATAGATATAAACCATTGTGCGGTTGCCCTAAAGATCACAGGCTTTTTACAACGCCAACAGTGCGGGTATGAATGGGTTATCTTTTCGGCACCAAGTAAGGCACCGTTTGATCTAAGGGTCTCTATTATGGCGTCGTTTGCCTTAAAAACGAATTGTCCCTTAAATGCATCTACAGCCTCAGTGAATCTTCCCTTATCATCAACTGGAGCATATATATCAAGATTATGTCTTAAACCTATCTCATAATCATCTTCACCGTGACCAGGGGCTATGTGCACTATACCAGTACCCTCACCAACAGTTACAAAGTCAGCTGTGACTATAATTGATTGTCTATCTAAGAATGGATGGTATGCCTTTAGTCCCTTTAAATCCACTCCCTTAAATCTGCATATTGGTTGACCTTTGAGTATATCATTTTTGACCAATGTCTCTATATTCTCACGGGCTACTACAAAATATCCTTTCTCTGTATCCAGCAATACATAGTCTTCTTCTGGGTTGACTGCAAGCGCTAAGTTTGCAGGTAGAGTCCACGGTGTAGTGGTCCAGATTGCTACGGATACAGACTTGTCTCTTAGGCACTCAATCTCACAGTCCTTTGTGTTTAGTCTGAAGGCAACATATATTGATGGAGATTCTTTTTCGTTATACTCTACCTCTGCCTCTGCAAGTGCTGTTATACAAGAGGGACACCAGTGGACAGGTTTTTTGCCTTTATAAACAAGCCCTTTTTTGACGAAGGCAAAAAACTCCCTTGTGATTGAGGATTCATATGAGTAAGACATCGTGAGGTATGGTGTGTGCCAATCACCAAAGACACCGAGCCTCTTAAAGTCATCTCTCTGTATAGATACAAACTTATCTGCGTATTCCCTGCACAGTTGTCTCTTCTTGACCTTATCAATTATGTCTTTTTTATCTCCGAGGGTCTTATCAACCTGAAGCTCAATAGGCAGTCCATGACAATCCCAACCTGGCACATACGGGGCATAAAAACCCTTCATAGACTTATATTTTACGATAATGTCTTTGAGTATCTTATTTAGTGCATGGCCAATGTGGATGTTGCCATTTGCATAAGGGGGACCGTCGTGTAGGATAAAGGGCTCATTAGCCTTATTCTTTTCCTGTATCTTTTTGTAAATCAAATTTTCTTCCCAGAATCTCAATATCTCGGGTTCTTTCTGACCAAGATTAGCCTTCATGGGAAAGGTTGTCTCAGGTAGATTTAATGTATCCTTATAATCGTTTGGCATAGCGTTAAAACTAACATCAAAGGGTTTTGATTGTCAACTTTACTCTCTTTATGATAAAGTGGATAGCTGTAAAAAATTTAGCCATCTAACTCCAAAAAATGGACATCAAACAAAGACACATCTCAGAAGTAGTTGCAGCCATAGATGAGGAAAATTTCCCCCTCGCAGAAGGGCTCTTAAGCAAACTCCTTAATCTCTACCCCGATGACAGGCAGATTATCCCTATATATCTGGATTTGTTGTTTAAAACATCGAGGTTTGATGATCTCTTGAATTTCCTTAGAGGGATAGAAAACGGTGCTCATTACGCCGATACGTTGAAACAGTATGCCTTGTCTCTGTTGTCTAAGAATAACCGTTATGATGCCCTGAGGCTTCTCATTGAATGCCTCAGACTCTGTCCTACCGATTATGACGCATTGTTTTTATCAGGCCGGTGTTACTATGAGATGAAAATACATGAGATTGCTTATCAACTTTTAGACGAATATGTATCAAAAAACGGTAAAAACAAGAACGCATATCTCTACCTCGGTGATATCTGGTTGCATGTAAAAAAAGATATGAGGCAGGCATATTTTTATTATAGTAACGCCCTTGGAATTTCTGATGCAATGGATGCTTATGTTTATCATTGTCTTGGCATGTCGGCTTTCAATTTAGGTCTTTATGATGAGGCAATACGGCATTTAACACACCCTTCTAAAATCGAAAAACATCTTCCTGAGGGTTTGTTTACCTTATGTATTGCTTATGTTATGGTAGACAGATTTCATGAGGCAAGGGCAGTGATGAGATATTTAGTTATGCTATACAACGACTACACACCTGTAAGGTTTATAGCAAGGTATTTATCTAATGAGCAGACCTTTAGATTGTTTAGACATTTTATATCCTCAAACTCTTCTGACCATAGTAGGTCAGGTAGGGTTGCAGAGATCCTGAAAAGATATGCTGAGGAGATTGCCTTTGTGTTTGGATCAAGAGACAGATACTGGCAGTCTTCTAATCTTTTAAATGACCTTGATGGGTTAATACTCTATACCTTAATCAGACAATTAAAACCGAAACACTGCATAGAGTTTTCGCCTTTTAGGGGCTTTTCTACGGTCTTTATCTACAAGGCACTGGAGAAAAACTCCGTTGATTTTACATTTAAGACCTTTGATCTTGCACAGTGTAGTGAATTTACAGAGATGATGCGACTCTTCTCTATACCACTTGAGGTAAGGGTTGGTGATGCAATAAAAGAGGTCCCAAGATATATCAGAGAAAACAACCTCGAAGGGAAGATTGATTTCTGTTTTGTGGATTCCTGTCATGAGTATGACTTTGCAAGGTCATATATAGAAGAGATATTCCCTCTGCTTGGCGATGATTGTGTCATTGCAATACACGACATGTATTATAAGCCAGATGACATCACACTCCCATTTGACCATTATGCACCGATAAGGTATTCAAATATCTGTGAAAATCCCGCAAGTATTGGAGAAGCAAAGGCACTAAGGGAGTATTTTTGCCGTAATGATAAATATATATTGTTCTCAACCCATAGGCTATTTGGAGGTATAGGCCATTGTTGTTATCCAATTCCTTTAAATAATAAACTGTTATCAGGCATAGGGACAGACCTCCACTTCCTTGATGCAGGTTTGCACTGGAGCCAAGCACCAATGCTTATTATCGCTATACCGAAGGGGATGTTTAGTAAAAAAGACATTCTCTTCAATACGATTTAGGTTCGTTTGATATTGGCTTTGAGGTAATTATTGATGAAAATATCCAGATCGCCATCCAACACTGCATCTACGTTGCCTACCTCAATACCTGTTCTATGGTCC
>JBDNDH010000006.1:0-14422 GCA_046719235.1 Thermodesulfovibrionales bacterium | reverse complement strand
TCATAGAATCCATTATTTCAAGGGTAGCAGGAATCACACGCTCTTTGATGATACCTTGAACAGTATTACCTGCATCTCCGAGGTTCTTGAAGAGTGCAAGCATTGATCGTCTATATTTAGGGGCTGGAATGAGCTTGACTGTTATCTCTGTAACAATCCCAAGTGTACCTTCAGAGCCAACAAAAAGTGCTGCAAAATCATATGCAGTTACATTCTTGACAGTCTTACCACCAAATCTCACAACAGAGGCATCAGGTAACACTACCTGCATACCCATGATATAGTGTTTTGTAACACCGTATTTAAGACCCCTTAATCCACCTGCACAGGTAGCAACAGTGCCCCCTATTGTAGCTGTAGCAACAGTACCTGGATCAGGTGGATAGATTAAGCCATGTGGTGCAATGGCATTATTTAGATCATTAACAACAACACCTGGTTCTACTGTGGCTGTAAGGTTGTCTGTATCAATGTCAATAATCCTATTCATCAATTGTGTGCAAAGTACTATACCCTTCTTAATGGGTATGGCACCACCGCTAAGGTTTGTACCCGACCCACGAGGATAAATAGGGGTACTTGTCTCACTCGCAACCTTTATTATCTCTAAAATCTCCTCAGTAGTTTTAGGCAAAACCACCACATCGGGCATCTCCGTCATAACATCAGATGTAGCATCGTAGCTGTAGGTGACAAGATCAGCCTTCTTGGTAAGCACCCGTTCTTTTGCCAGAATTCCAATCAATCTATCTATAATCTTTGAGTCCATATCACAACCTCCCTTTGTAATTAGGATAAATCTATGGAGGCTTGTAAAAAACCTCCATAGATTATCCAAAAATTTTAATGCATATGAACCTTAGCAACCTCTGTCTTGACCTTAATCTCACCCTTTCCTACAAACCTTGCCACTACAGCCACAATGGCTATGATTACAAGTGCCCCTAATAGATACATAAACCCTTCATTAATCATGGCTGCCTTTTTTGCTGCCTCTGCTGCAGCGTCAACTACAGGCTTTGGCGCCCCAGCTACTACCTTCTCATAGGCAGGGATTATTCCTGGGAATACATATGCCCATAGATAGTGCATAACTCCAATGACAGCGGTGAGGATAATAGAATGTATAACCGTAAATCTAAATATATCACCCTCATGTCCTACAAGATTTGTTGCAGCTGTTGCTACCGATATAGACTGTGGAGATATCATCTTGCCACATACACCACCACAGGTGTTTGCAGACATCGTTACTACTGGATCAACACCGATCTTTTCTGCAGTTACTGCCTGTAGTTTTCCAAAGAGTGCATTTGTAGATGTGTCTGAACCTGTCATAAACACACCAAGCCAACCTATAAACGCCGCAAAGAATGGAAATACTGCACCTGATGCAGCAAAGGCGGTACCCAAAGTAATAGCTGCACCAGAGTAGTTCATTATGTAAGCAAAACCAAGTATCGTTGCGATGGTGTAAATAGGCCATCTCAATTGTTTAAGGGTGTTACCTGCTACCTGAAACGCAGTCCTTAGGGAGGCCCCCATTACAGGTATAGAGAAAAACCATGCAAACAATATAGCTGTTCCAGCAGCGCTTAAAAAATTGAATGTATATACTGCAGCCACTGGTTTGTTGAGATAGTTGATGACCATGTTGTGTAATCCTGCATTTGTCCATTTATAAAGGAATAGCTGATCAAGTGCTGCCTTTACTGGTTTTATTCCCCATGCAGCGACAAAAAGAGATAGTATTATGAAAGGTGCCCACGCCCGGAAAACCTGTCCTCCTGTGTAAAGAAGTTGTGCCCTTCCTTCGCTCTTTGGTTCGTTTGGGAATCTCCAGCTCTCCTTAGGGTGCCAGAACTTAAGAAAGATCACGGTTGCAACTATGGATGTTAAAGACGCAATTATATCAGGCAGATATGGACCTAAAAAGTTTGAGGATAGATACTGTGCAATGGCAAATGAGCCACCGCTTACAAAACAGGCTGGCCATGCCTCAAGCCCCTTTTTCCAACCTGACATAAGGACAACAAGATAAATGGGTATTAGACAACTGAGAAATGGTAACGTCCTTCCAACGAGTTTGCTAAGAGCCATCTCATCCACACCTGATACTTGTGCCCCAACAACTATAGGTATTCCAATGGCACCGAAGGCAACAGGTGCAGTATTGGCTAACAAGCAGATACCGGCAGCATATAGTGGATTGAAACCAAGTCCAACAAGCATTGCACAGGTCATCGCAACAGGTGTCCCAAACCCTGCTGCCCCTTCAATAAAAGCACCAAATGAAAATGCTATCAAAAGCGCCTGCATTCTCCTATCATCCGATATGGATGCAAGTGAATTTTTAATAATCTCAAACTGCCCAGTTGCAACAGACATATTGTAGATAAACAGGGCTGTGATTACTATCCAACAGACTGGGAAAAGCCCAAAAAGCATCCCTTGAAATGTTGCAAGTAGTGCATACTGTGTAGGCATACCATAGACCACGATTGCTACACCAATAGCGAGCAGTGTTGCAACAGTGGCAGCAATATGCCCCTTCATCTTTAGCCATGCAAGGGCAATAAACAAGAAAAAGATAGGTATTGCCGCTACGATGGCTGATAATCCGATCGCCCCAAAGGGGTCAATGTTCATAGACCAGGTCATAACGAACCTCCTTTTAGAAAAATTTTTGATGTAATTTAATCTCAACCTGGGTGAATTTAAAATCAATCTTAGTCTGAATTTTTTATAGGTATTTGTCCTATGCTATTTTTATAGTATCCTATCTTTTGTAATTCATAGAATATTCTTTCCGTATGTCAATCTTTAGGCTATTTTTAATGTTTACAATTATCAATTGAAAAATAAGACGATTTAAGGCATCATAGAAGACAGAGAAATCTGCTCACATTCATGGAGGCAGTATGTTTATTATTGGCAATCTATTATCTGCAATAGCTGTGGTAATTGACCTAGTATTAGAGATATACAAATGGATAATAATTATTAGGGCAATCATCAGCTGGGTTAATCCTGACCCATACAATCCGATAGTAAGATTTCTGTACAGTGTTACAGAACCAGTCTTAAGACCTATAAGAAACGTAATAGGTTGGAGGCTTGGTCCGATTGATATCTCACCGATAATTGTTATTCTTGCAATAATATTTTTACAATACTTCCTTGTTGCATCACTCAGACATCTGGCTTTTACAATTACATAAAGGAGGAGACTATGAAGATAACACCACTTGATATCCAAAATAAACAGTTTCCGATGAAATTTAGAGGTTTTGATCCGGAAGAGGTGCTTGCCTTTATGGAATCGGTGCGAGAGGAATTGGAGGAGTTGCTCAAGGAAAATAGTTCTTTAAAAGAACAACTAAAGAGGGCTGACGATCAGCTAGCAGAATACAAAAAGATGGATGCAACGATGAGAGAGACCTTGATTACTGTTCAAAAAATGGTTGAGGATTATGAAACTAACGCTAAAAGACAGGCTGAAAATATTCTAAGGGATGCAGAATTAAGGGCTGATAAAATTATACGTGAGGCACAGGACAAGATCATTAAGATCCATGAAGACATAACAGACCTAAAGGGGATAAGAAAACACTTTAAAGAGGAACTCAGAAGGCTTATAGAAAACCACATGAGGCTCCTTGAGTTTGACCAAGAACGAGAGCGTGATCAAGAGGGTTCGGGTGCGATATAATCGCCTAAAGGGTTTTTACGACATAATACCACCAGATATTCACATCTGGAATACCATAGAAGAAACAATCAAAAAACATCTCATTCTATACGGTTATGAAGAGATGAGACTCCCCATAGTTGAATCTACAGAGGTCTTTTGCAGGGGGATCGGTGAAGGCACAGACATAGTTGAGAAGGAGATGTATACATTTACAGATAAGGGAGGTAGATCATTAACCCTAAGACCTGAAGGCACTGCATCTGCAGTAAGGGCATATATAGAAAACCAATTGCATACCAGGCCTGCACCACAGAGATTTTTTTACCATGGACCCATGTTTAGATATGAAAGACCCCAAAAAGGTAGACAGCGTCAGTTTTATCAGATAGGGGTGGAGGCGTTTGGTGTTAGTTATCCATCTCTTGATGCAGAGATGCTATTTATGGCTAAGAACATCCTAAACACCATAGGACTGTCTTCCTTAACTGTAGAGATTAACTCTATCGGATGTAAGGACTGCAGACCTATGTTTATTAAAATATTGCAAGACTTTTACAAGGATAAACTGGCACATCTCTGCACTGACTGCACAAGAAGGTATAACACGAACCCATTAAGGATCCTTGACTGTAAGGTTCCCACCTGTGTTGAGTTAAAAACCGACGCACCATTAATCAGAGAAACCCTATGCCCAGATTGCAAATGGCATTTTGAAATGCTTATAAAATACATACAAGACTATGGGTTAGATTACAAAATAAATGACAGATTAGTAAGGGGATTAGACTATTACACCAAGACCGCCTTTGAGATTACAACGAATGCCCTTGGTGCACAAAATGCCGTGTTGGCTGGTGGACGATATGATTACCTTGTTGAACAATTTGGAGGTTCAAACACACCTGCAATAGGCTTTGCCTTAGGTATGGAGAGGATAATCACTCTTCTTAAAGACAATATTAACATCACAAATCCACCAAAGGTCTTTATAGCAAATCTGGGGGCAGATACATTCACACATGCCCAAAGGGTTGCTGATATAATCAGAAAACACGGTATAATATGCGAGATAAATCATGGTAGCACGTCTCTTAAAAATCAGATAAGAAGAGGAGACAGGGTGGGGGCAAGGTTTGTTGTGATATTAGGTGATGAGGAGATGATGACCAACCGCATAAAATGGAAAGACCTAAAAACCGGTGATCAATCCGAAGGGCAGATTGATAACTTTCTAACAGAACTAAAAACATTGCTGTTAGGTAAAGGTAAATCAGCAATGGGTGGTGATTAAATGTTTATCCCAAATTCAGCAACCAATCTAAAGGTTTTACAAAATCAATGTGTTAGATAAGATAGGAAGGCTGATGAGGTTTTTTATACGATTCATTATATCTACTTTTGTAACAAATTGAAATATAGAAAACAAAAGTGTAAAATCATATTTCTTATTTTTCAAACTAGATTGGAGGATAGATGACAAAACCTTTGATTATAGGTAAATTTTTCATATCTGTGATAATTATTATCTTGGTAACAAGCACATATGCCCTTAGTGGTGAGGTTAATCTACAAAAAGGGTTTTCTCAAGATAAGTCTGTTTTTGCTGGGGATCTACCCCAAGAATCCTTACTCTTAGCACAGGCTCCACAGCCACCTGCTCAAACCCCAACACCATCGCCTCAACCTCAGCCAAGCAGGTTTTCAGGACCACCTGTTAGTTTCTTTTTTGACGATGCTGATATCTTTGATGTCGCCCAATCTATCTTTGGGGATGTCTTGAGGGTCAATTACATAATTGACCCTAAGGTTAAGGGCAGGGTCAATTTCAGAACCATAACTGCAATACCGAGGGAAGAGGTATTGCCGGTGATGGAGATTATATTCAGACTAAATGGGATTGGTATTGTTCAAGAGCAGAGTCTTTTTAGGATTGTTCCTCTTGATGATGTATCAAGGGAACTGGTGTATTCACAGATAGGCAAGGAACCCGGTCAGGTTGCTATCAATCTCTTTACCTTCAAAAATGTAAACCTAAGGGACTCCCTAAAGGATATAGAACATGCTATTGGATTGACCCTTCAGGGCTCTGTAGTAAGGGTTATGCCAATTTATAGATTAAATGCACTTCTTGTTATAGCCAATTCAAATAGTCAACTGGATTATATTGGTAAGTGGGTTCAGGCATTTGACAGGATCTTTGAAGGGGCAAAACCAACAGTTTATGTGTATCATGTCCAAAACGGAAAGGCAACCGATCTGGCTTCTATATTACAGCAGATATACCTTGGTGCAGCACCTGCAACCCGCCCCGTTACAACCGCACCAACACAAAGGCCAGGAACCTCACCACAACAAACAGCAACTACCACTCCCCAAACACAGAAGCCTGCTATAACCCCAACAGGGCAGGTAAGCCTTGTATCAGATATAACAAGGATCTTTGCAGATGAGACAACGAATGCCCTTATTATCCTTGCCACACCTGAAGACTATGCAAACATCATCGAGACCATAAAAAAACTCGACATTATTCCCCGACAGGTTATAATAGAAACACTAATAGCAGAGATAACCCTTTCTGACGAACTCCGTTTTGGGCTTGAGTGGTCTTTAAAGACAGATGTGAAGATAACAAACATTAAGCCTTTCAAAAGGGATGTAAACCTCGGCGGAGATGTAAGTTACAATACATCAGCCCTTGACCCAACAAAGTTGACAGGCTTCACATTCCTTGCAAAGGATGCATCAGGTATAGTAAGGGCTATGCTTCAGACCCTTGCATCCGAGTCAAAACTTAATGTAATTGCATCCCCACATATACTCGCCGCAGACAATCGTGAGGCAAGGATACAGATAGGGGACCAGGTGCCTGTTGTAACCTCTGAAACCAATGTAACAGGCACAACAAACATTCAAAGGACCATACAGTATAAGGATACTGGCACCATCCTAAGGGTGAGACCTCAGATAAATCAAGGAGGTCTTGTATCCCTTGAGATAAACCAAGAGGTTTCAGATTATACACTAAAAACCATGTACGGTTCGGAATATCCAGTCATATATAAGAGAGAGACCTCTACAAATGTAGTCGTTCAAGATGGGGAGACTGTTATAATTGGCGGATTGATAAAGGATAAAACAGACAGGACTCAGGAAGGACTTCCCTTATTGAGCAAGATACCAATACTTGGCTATCTCTTTGGCTATACTGCAAATACAAACACCAGGACCGAACTGGTCATACTTCTTACCCCCCGTGTTGTAAAAGATCAACAAGACGCAAAGGCAGTAACTAACGAATATTTGAATAGGTTAAAAGGTGTCAAAGAACAGGTGATAGAAAAAGAGATTCGCATTCAAGGAACCAAGAAAGACAAAAAAGAGGACAAAGAAGAATAAAACATGAAGAAACTCATTATTAAAGACAAAACGATAGACTTCCCTATAATTCAGGGCGGTATGGGTGTGGGGGTTTCACTATACCCGTTAGCAAAGGCTGTTGCCAAAGAAGGTGGTGTGGGGGTAATATCGAGTGCCTGTCTTGATAGGCTTGTGTCAAAAAGACTCGGCAAAAAGTTTAATACCTACGATGCTGTATTTCAAGAGGTAAGCGAGGCAAAGGCAGAAGGTGGTATCATTGGTATAAACATAATGGTAGCCCTAATGAGAGATTATCAAGACTCGGTAATAGGGGCAATAGATGCAGGTGTAGATGCAATTATCTCTGGGGCTGGATTACCATTATCCCTTCCATCGATCAAAAAACCTAAGGATACGGCACTAATTCCCATAGTGTCATCAGCGCGTGCACTTGAGATTATATGTAAGAGATGGGAACGTCTTGGTTATAGACCTGATGCGGTGGTTCTTGAGGGTCCCCTTGCTGGAGGACATCTCGGTTTTACTATGGAACAGATAGACAACGAAAACTATAGCCTTGAGAAACTTCTTCCACCAGTCAAGGATGTTGCTATGAAACATGGGGATTTTCCAGTTATCGTTGCTGGTGGTATCTACACTCATGATGATATCATCAGATTTTTGAGTATGGGTGCTGACGGTGTTCAGATGGGCACAAGATTTTTGGCAACTGTAGAGAGTAGTGCAGATGAAGCCTACAAGATGTCTGTCTTAAATGCCAAAAAAGAGGATATCCTCGTTGCTATAAAGCCCGGCTCTCCCTGTGGTTTGCCCTTCAGGGTGTTGAAACATTCCCCTATGTTTGTAAGTGCCCAAAAAGGTTTAAGAAAACCTAAGTGCGATAAGGGATATGTCCTCACAAAAGATGATAAGGGCAACTATTCCGTATGTCCCGCTAAGACAGACAATACTAACTACTTCTGCATCTGTAATGGATTATTGAGCTCGGCTGGTTACAACCCCCATGAAGAAGAACCCCTTTATACAGTGGGAACAAATGCTTACAGGGTTGACAAGATATTAACCACCAAAGAACTAATGGATGAACTCAAAGGCATTTCTCAGGAGAAATAATATCTTGACAACACATCCCTGACAGATTCAGTCCATTCAGGGATATTAACACAAAGGGTCTTAGCAATAAGGCTATTACCCATAGCAGAAAATCTTGGACGCCTTGCAGGTAGATTAAAAGAGGACATATGCACAGGATGTAAATGTTTCTTAATCCCTAATGTGCTAAAGATGAGCCTTGCCCATTCATATCTTGAGCAAAACCCACCTCCGGTAAGATGATACAATCCCTTGAGGTCTTCTTGTATACCCCTTAGGGTCACGTCTACTACTACATCCGTGTGCGTAGGGACAGAAAACTCATCACATGCCACCCTTAGATATTCATTTGCCTTTTCCCATTGCAACAACTTGTAGATGAAATTCTGAACACCCTTTCCAAAGACCCAGCTCAATCTAAATACTATTACATCATCATGATTATCAAAGGCATTCTTTTCTCCAACGAGTTTTGACATGCCATATTCACTTAGAGGAGATGGGGTATCAGATTCTGTGTATAGCCCTGTCTCTTTGGTGCCATCAAACACATAGTCTGTGGAATAATGGACGAACTTACAGGAATATTCGTTTGATAAAATAGACAGATTTTTTGGTCCTATGGCGTTTACCCTGAATGCCATTTCCTTTTCAACCTCTGCCTTATCCACGAGATTATAGGCTGCGCAATTTATTATTACATCAGGTCTGAAACTTGAGACGGCATCCTTTAAGGCATCAAGATTTGATATATCACACTGTGCCTTTGAGAGTGCCACAAATCCAATATTTTCTCTTGAGAGCCTTTCTTCAAAGGCAGTGGACAGCTGCCCACCTTTGCCTGTTATAAGAATCTTAAGATTCTGAATCATCATGAATAACTCTTGCCTCTTCAGGCAGCATTATTGGTATATCGTCTTCTACCCGGTATATCAATCTGCAACCAAGACACAGTAGTTGTGCATCCTTTTCATTATATTTCAACTCACCTTTACATCTTGGACATACAAGTATATTAAGCAGTTCTGCCTTCAACCCCATATCTAACCTCCGGCATTACAATTAAAACCATTCCATTAGAAAAGACTACTGTGCATCTTTGGATAAACATTCTTTAATCACCCCTGATACCTCGTTTGCCCATCTCTCACATAGGTTGATGTCATCTGCCTCGACCATTACCCTAATCTTGGGTTCTGTCCCTGAGGGTCTAACCAACAGCCTACCCCTACCCTTTAGGGACTTTTCTGCATTCTCTATCACCTCTTTTATCTCTACAAAGGACTTAAGGTCTCTTTTACGGGTAGTCTCTATATTTACAAGTATCTGGGGATAGAGACTTATTGAGGATGCGAGTTCTGATAGGGATTTTCCCTTCTCTTTAATGATATGCAGCAACTGAAGGGCTGTTAACATCCCATCTCCAGTGGTGTTGTAATCACCAAAGACAATATGCCCCGACTGCTCCCCTCCAAGATTTGCCGACCTTTTGAGCATCTCCTCTACCACATACCTGTCTCCTACCCTTGTCCTCACTAAAACTATGCCTTTTGATTGTAAAAACCTCTCAAGCCCAAGATTGCTCATAGTAGTTGCAACAACTACATCTCCCTTGAGTTTCTTTTTCTTTTTATACTCTAAGGCACAAATGCCAAGCACTATGTCACCATCAACAGTATTACCCTTGTTATCTATAAATATCGTCCTATCTGCGTCCCCATCATGGGCAACCCCGACATCATACCCGTTGCTTAAGACCACCTTCTTTAGCCCATCAGGATAAAGTGCACCACAGCCCTCATTTATATTCAAGCCATCAGGCTTGTCATTTATGGTCATAACCTCTGCCCCAAGCTCCTTAAATAACATTGGAGTGCATTTATAGGCTGAACCATTTGCGCAATCAACAACTATCTTCATCCCCTCAAGATCAGAACCCTTAGGTATAGTTGATTTTACGTACTCTATATACCTACCTGTAGCATCGTCAAGCCTAAATGCCTTCCCAATCCTGTCAGAAAAGGCCCTCCTTTTTGGGAAGGTATCATCATCAAGTTTCTTCTCAATCTGCATCTCAAGTTCATCGGGTAGTTTATAACCCTCAGAGGAAAAGATCTTGATGCCGTTGTCATAAAAGGGATTGTGAGAGGCAGAGATTACTATGCCTGCATCCAACCTCAATGTCCTCGTAAGAAATGCGACTGCAGGTGTGGGTATTGGACCAACAAGTGTTACATTAACACCCTTTGCACACAGTCCAGATGTGAGGGCAGATTCAATCATGTAACCTGACAATCTCGTATCCTTACCAATAAGCACCATGTTTCTACCGTGATCATCCCTTATTACCGATGCAATAGCCATACCTAATTTTAGGACTATTTCCGGTATCATTGGGAAGGTGTTTACCTTACCTCGTATCCCGTCTGTTCCAAAATATTTCATTTATGCACCTTTCCTATTGTGATTTTTACTGATAGTTCATTAATACGAGTCTTGATATTCTTTCCCCCCGTGTGTATCTTTACATTCTGTTGCAAATCGGTATCGAGCCCTGTTACGTCAACCGTCTCAGTCTTAATAAGATTTATATCATTGATCTCTGACCTTGCGCCCTCTATCTCTATGACGGATGGATTGATCTCTATTGCCCTCACCCTGTATCCCTTTTCTGGGATACCAATAACTGGAACCCTCACTGGAACGGTTTTCACAGCCATCTCATCAAGTGTAAATCTTATGTAGGTTGGGTCAATCCTCAAGACCTTTACGGTTCCCGGTATAACAATATCATCTCTGCTAAAGTATATCTCGTTTTCACCCTTTTTACTGTTTGATAGATCCACAATCACCCTTGCATTTATAGGCCTCATCGCCTTTAAAAGCCTCTCATGACCGCTTATGTGAATGTTGACCTTTGTGATAGATTGTTTAATGAGAATATATCCCTTTGGAGTATTCTTAAACTCTATTTGGGCATCAATGACCATCTCAGACTGTCCCTTATAGGTGACAAAGAACCACAACATTATTGCCAACACAAAGGCCAAGATCTTAAAGCCCATATCTTCTTTAAAAAAGGTAGCGACCTTCATCTCTTCTTATCCTTCTTTTTTGTAAAAAGATCGGTGAGTCTATCCCTCAGGTCATTCATGGTTATGTTTGAAAAGAGCCTGCCATTTATGGCATATGAAATAGCCCCTGTCTCCTCAGATACTATTATTACCACTGCATCAGTCTCATTAGTTACCCCTAATCCTGCACGGTGTCTTGTCCCTAAGGTCTTGCTTAGGTCACTCTCAAGGGTTATTGGGAGAAAGCAGCCTGCTGCTATAATCCTGTTTGCCTTGATAATAACAGCACCATCATGTATCGGTGATGTGGGATGGAATATGCTCAAGAGTATCTCCTTTGATACCCTTGAATCAAGAGGGATACCCACCTCTATATAGTCTTGAAGGCTCGTCTCCCTCTCTATAACCATTAGAGCCCCAATCCTTTTATTTGATAGCGAGACCGTTGCCCTCACGATCTCATCAATAGACTTCATCTCCTCTGCAGATGTAAAGGTCTGAAACAACCTTGCCTCTCCCATCTGTGCAAGCACCCTTCTGATCTCTGGTTGGAATAAAACAATAATGGCGATAACCAATTGAGATAAGAAACTCTGGATAAGCCAATCCATCGTATATAGTTCAAAGTGTTTTGAACCAAAAGAAACCAGCAACAGCACGACCAACCCTAGGAGCATCTTGGCAGCCTTTGTCCCTTTAAAAATAAGCAAAAGCCTATAAAAGATAATCGTAACAAGAAAGATGTCAAAGATGTCTTGCCAGCGAATCTGTTTGAAAACCTCTAACATTGAAAGAGCCTCTCCAGAGCAGTAGAAGTATAATGATTATACAAAAAAATCGCAGAAAAAATGTAAGACCCTTCATAAGAGCAGTCCCTGTTTTGATATTAGTAGCAGAGACTGCCTTAACTTGCTGGATTATTAGTGGTAAGTCTTAGGATCACCTATCTTGATGTAAAGGCATAGAATGCCTCACCTTCATATCTGAACTGCGGATAGGTGTTTCTCACATGATCCCTCTCTGCAGTTGATATGGTGTAAAAATGTGTCCCCGTGGATGTGTTGAAAAAACGATATACAGGAGACCTGACACTCGGGGTACTACCTCCAAGATAGCTGCTCAAGCCGAGATTCCAAGAGACCCCAAATTTGCCATATTCATCCGTTCCCCAGATGTTGTCACAAGAGGCATCACCACCAAATAATTGACCGATAATCTGACCAGTAGAGTTAACAAAGAGCGCACTACCTGATGATCCCCCCTCGGTAGAACTGGTATTCCACCTAACAATCCAATAGTTGCTGTCAGAGCCTGTTACCGTGCCAAAGGATATCCTTTGATAACTTCCACCTGGGTGGTGGATCCCTGTTACAGCGCTACCCGTTGATACATCTGAAGTAGTCCATCCCAAGTAATATGTCCCTGAAGGTGGAGAACTATTCAATTCAAGGAGGGCAAAGTCGGTGCCTGTGGTACTATCTGCACCTGCTCTGTATGATGCACCCTCTACCTTTGGCAATGTCCCAAGGCTTGGGGCTGTGCCATTACAGGTGTTTGTCCAATAGCGAAAATATGCAATCACTGTATTTGCAACAGATTCACTATCTATACAGTGGTGGGCTGTCAAAAACCAATTCTTAAAAGAACCCGCCTGATCATTTAACATAGTCCCGGTACACGCAGAAGAACGTGGGCCTTTTTGAAAAACATATCTCGCAACAGCAGTTTTTTTATTAGCCCAGTCTGAATAGCAATTTACATCCCTATAGCACCAAGACTCCTTTGCAACATCAGACTTTAATAAAAAAGGGTCTGTAATCCCTCCGGTCTGTATATTACGAAAACCGTGATTGATAACATCTATAGTAAGGGATGGCGGCACAGTGTCTGAATATTGTATGACCTCGATAAAGAGATACTCCCCTTCCACTATAGGACCCCAAAAACCTGTCTTTGATAATCTTTCATGATTTAATGGTCCCTCAACAGATTCTATCCCTTTAGTCCCATATATATATATATCCCCATCACAATTACAAGTCTTCACAAAATGTGGCCTGATAAATGCTGCACCCTCTGAATAGATAGTAATCCTCCAGTTATACCTCCCATCCCCTGCCTTAAAGACACGCCATTTTTTCTTGTCAAAGCCTTCAACCTCTCTATCAATTCCAACTTGCAGGGCCTTTTCCTTGCTATTTCCAATCCTACCGTCTTGTTTTGCCTTTTTGTAATCCACAGGACCTAAAGAGATCTTTTCAGCCTCATTAGGTGGCACTTGGATGTTAAGTTTGTTTGCAATTTGAGACTTTTTAAATATTTTTTGAACCTCTACAGATTCACCTATAGGGTCATTTCTCTGAACTGATGGCGCCTCAAAGACCTCTTGGGCAAAGGAAGCTTGCGGGATGCCTAATGTAAGGATGGCGAGTAAAAAAGTAGTCAACAGATTAAATAAACCAATCATGATTAAACCTCCCCTTTTAAATTTACTCTGTAAAACTTAAAACAAAATTCAAACCTCCTTTCTTAATGTTATTTTGAAAATCTTAAAACAAAGGGATGTGATAGATCAATGTCTTTTTTACCAGATATTTAAACCTGAGAACCTGATGAGTTTGGTGCGTAAAGCATAGCTGACATGCCATGACTTGATCCCTCTGCAAGAACAAAACTTTAATTGGACTATTTTAAAACCCCCAAGATAGTCAACCGAAAAAATACAGTTCAAAAAGGCATGCCTACAAAATTATGCCTGTGAATATCCTACCGCAATTTTTAACATCGTCCGTTATGCGTTAGTGTATTTTATCTTTCTGCAATTACTAACATTTCAAAATCCTCTGTTTTCAAATTGTCTTCACGGGAAAAAGCCCCAAGAGTTGCCCCAAAAATATCAATTTTTGTGAAACCTACTGTCTTTAATAACCAAGTTATCTCACATGGAACATAATATCTTTCGTTGCATTCAAGTTCTTTTTCTACTCCGTTATCATCTACAACTTTTATAGTATTGTAATCTCTGAATGTCATTAGGTCGAAATTCTTGTTTTCACAGGCTGCGTTACCTTCAACAACACCCTTTGCGTGAAAATCGTTTATTGAATGAAACAAAGGGAATAATCCATTTAGAGTTGTAAAGATAAATTTTGACTTTTCTTTTAATGATTTAGAAACATTT
>JBDNDH010000059.1:0-7354 GCA_046719235.1 Thermodesulfovibrionales bacterium | reverse complement strand
GGGATTCGCTCAGAGACCACCGACAATGAAACCGAAAGGGAGTCTTCTGATGCCGTATTCTATGGTCAAGAATGATGCTATCCCAAAAACTATAAAGGGAAAGGCAAAGATAGACATAGTATGGAAAAGAAAAAATACTGGCAGACACAACAATAAAACGACCACTATCCTTAAGGCAATGAAGGGGTATCTCATATCGCCTATGAAGGAATGGTGACATAAAAACGTTTCCCGCCTCTATTTATTAATAAAAGCGCTCTTTTGTCACCTCTGGATTTGGATACTACCTTGTTAAAATCGTTTAGATTGTTTATAACCTTTCTGTCAATCTCTTGTATCAAGTCTCCCTCTTTTATACCAGAAATCTCAGCGATTGATCCGGGTTCAATCCTCATCACAACTACCCCTTTTTCCTCTGGGGAAATACCCAACTGCTTTGCAATGGCTGGCGAGATATCAATAACAGCAATGCCGGACAAGGCATTGTAAGAGTCGTCACCTTGACTTTTTGTCTCAGATGTCATCTCTGCAGTTTCAGCAGGCATCTGGGTAATCCTAACCTTTATGAGATGCTCTTTGCCTCTTCTCCATATCAACAATTCAACCTCTGTCCCTACCTTTGTTTGTGCAACGAGATTCCTCAGGTTGGATACATCTTTAACCTTTTTCCCAGCAAAACGGATTATAATATCACCGTTTGATATCCCTGCCTTATGTGCAGGACCGCCCTTAGTTACATCGCTTATTAGGACACCCTCTGCTGATGATAAACCAAACTTCTGGGCGAGTTCTGGGGTCAAATCTTGAATACTAACACCAAGCCAGCCTCTTGTTACTCGTCCTTCTTTCAATAGCTGATCAATGACCATCCTTACCATATTACTTGGTACAGCGAAACCGATACCTTGATAACCACCGGTTTTTGAGAATATTGCTGTGTTTATCCCTATTAGTTCTCCCCTTGTATTTACAAGAGGTCCGCCTGAATTGCCGGGATTGATTGCGGCATCTGTCTGTATAAAATCCTCATAATCTGATATGCCCACATCTGCCCTTCCAACAGCACTAATTATACCCATTGTCACGGTGTGGTTTAGTCCAAAAGGGTTTCCTATTGCAAGCACAAACTCTCCGACCTGAAGTTTATCAGAGTCAGACCAGGGGATTGTTTGAAGGTTTTTTGCATCTATCTTAATAATGGCAATATCTGTCTTTGGATCAGCCCCTATGACCTTTGCCCTGAAGCCTCTTTTGTCGTAGAGTATAACCTTTATCTCATCAGACTGCTCGATGACATGATTGTTTGTAACTATTAGACCATCAGATGAAACCACCACCCCCGAACCGAGACTCTGTTCCTTCCATCGCTTGCTTTTAGGGTCGTGTTGTGGGCCAAAGAAATCAAAGAAGTCATCAAGAGGCGCATTTTGTTTATGTACGGTTTTAACTGTTGAGATGTTGACAACTGCAGGTGATACCACTCGCACAATATCAGAAAAGGCACGGGCAGTCTCTTCAATCTGTTTGGGTGTCCTTGGAGCTGAAAAGTATTGCGTAGATTTTGATTTAGACAAAAGATAATATGTTAACCCCCCAAGTAAGAAGCCCAATAGCAAGACTATGGGGATTAGGATTATCCTATTTCTCATATGCAATCACCACTAAGATAGAGTTGTCATACATGTTTAATCAAAGAGACATATTAACTCAAAGATTTTTAAACTATTATTATACCTCAAAATAGCAATTTTGTTGAGTGATAGCATGGTATTAAAAATTCAGATACAGGAATCGGAAGTTTTACAAAAACAAGGCGATAGGTATGGGATAATCAAAAGATTCTACCACTGGAGAATCCGGTTTTGCTCTTTTTTTTAGGGCATTTTCTAAGGGAGTAGCCAAACAAGTTTTGGCTGAATCTGAGATTTTTAAAAAGGATTTGTTTTTTTTGATTTATTATGCTATTTTTTAGCGGTAAATATTTTAATTTGAGGAGACAGATGGGCTCTAAAAAAGACCTGCCAAAGGAAGAAATTGTTAAGGATGATAAGGCCCTTTATCCAATAGGCATCGTTGCAGAGATGCTTGATATCTCCGACCAGACTTTAAGGCTATATGAGAAACATGGGCTTATAAAACCCAAGAGGAGAAATAAGCATAGGTATTACTCAAACAACGATATTAAATGGCTAAGATGTATCAAGGATGCGATACATAAAGACAAGATAAGTATTGAGGGCTTAAAAAGACTCCTGACATATGCACCCTGTTGGGAGATAAGGGGGTGTAGTGACTATATCAAGCAAAATTGTAGGGCATTTACAAGTAAGGATTCACCATGTTGGGCAGCAAAATCAGGCAAAATAACCTTATCTGACATGAGATGTAAGGAGTGCATTATTCAAAAGGTATCGTCTGAAAAAGAGAGACGGTAAAATATCTATAAGGAGAAATGTCTATGAATGAAAAAAGGGGTATTGGTAAAAATGAGCAAGAGGATAGAAGAATAAGGATGGTTGAGAGGACTATGAGGATGTATGGCAACGAGCCTCACGCCCTCATAGAGACATTACACACTATTCAGGAGTCTTATGGTTATATCGACTCGGATTTAATGCAATTTGTGTCAGAAAGGTTGGGGGTCCCTCTAAGTAAGGTATATGGGGTTGCCACATTCTATCACTTTTTTACCTTAAAACCTCAAGGTGAACACACATGTGTTGTATGCACAGGGACGGCATGTTACATAACTGGTGCAAAAAATATCATCGACGAGATCGGGAAACAATATGATATAAGGCCTGGGGAAACCACCAAAGACAACAAACTCTCCTTACTTACAGCAAGGTGTCTCGGCGCGTGTGGCTTAGCACCTGCAGTAGTGTTTGATGGTATTGTCGCTGGGAAACAAAACCCTCAGTCTGTCAATGATACACTCGGGAGGTGGTTTGAGAAATGACCTATGAAGAACTTTTAGAGATAGCTAAGATTGAAAATGAGAAAAAGGCACAGTTTGCCTATACCATCAACGTCTGCGTTGCTGCGGGTTGCATATCATGTGGCAGTCAAGAGATATTGGATGCTTTTAGGAGGGAGATAGAAAAGAGAGGTATTGAGAACTGGTGTAAGGCAAAGGGTGTGGGCTGTTTGGGTTTGTGCACTGCAGGACCTCTTGTGTCAATAGAACCAGACGGTATTATCTATAAGTCAGTCAAGGTGTCTGATGTTCATGATGTCTTAGATGCATTCGGAGGAGAGCCTGTAAAGAGGATACTTTGTCCAACAGACATGTCGTTTTTTAAGAAGCAGCAAAAGATAGTACTTGAAAACTTTGGCAAGATTGACCCAGAAAGGATTGATGAATACATTGCAACAGGTGGTTATCAATCTCTATATTTAGCCCTTAGAGAGATGTCTCCGTCAATGGTAATAGAGCAGATAGTCAAGAGTGGACTGAGGGGTAGAGGTGGGGGTGGATATCCTACAGGGCTAAAGTGGACTACCGTCATGAAGGCATCTGGCTCGCAGAAGTATGTCATATGCAATGCAGATGAGGGAGACCCGGGGGCCTTTATGGATAGGAGTGTTCTTGAGAGTGATCCTCACCGTGTGTTGGAGGGGATGGCGATAGCTGGTTATGCAGTCGGTGCAGATAAGGCATTTATATATGTGAGGGCAGAGTATCCACTTGCAATAAAGAGGTTAAGAAGGGCAATAGCACAGGCAGAACACTTAGGGGTGCTGGGCAGGGGTATTTTTAATACACCCTTTAACTTTGACATCAAACTGAGACTCGGTGCAGGTGCATTTGTATGCGGAGAGGAGACAGCCTTGATATCATCCATTGAGGGCAATAGGGGCACTCCAAGGCCAAGACCTCCATACCCAGCAGAATACGGTCTATGGGGTTGTCCAACGCTTATAAATAATGTTGAGACCTTTGCTAATGTCCCTGCGATATTAAGAAACGGTAGCCAATGGTATTCATCTTTTGGCACTGAAAAGAGCAAGGGGACAAAGGTATTTGCCCTTGCTGGCAGAATTAATAATACAGGACTTATTGAGGTTGCGATGGGAACCACCTTAAGGGAGATAGTCTTTGATATAGGTGGAGGTATCCCTGAGGGAAGCAAATTCAAGGCTGTCCAGACAGGCGGCCCATCAGGTGGCTGTATTACTGAGGAGTTTCTTGACCAGCCTGTAGACTATGAATCGCTTGCAAAGTTGGGATCTATAATGGGGTCAGGGGGTATGATAGTTATGGACGATACCTCTTGTATGGTGGATGTGGCAAAGTTTTTTGTAGAGTTTTGTATGACAGAGTCCTGTGGAAAGTGTGTGCCTTGTAGGGATGGCTCTGCACAGATGCATTATTTATTAGAAAAGATCTCATCAGGTCATGGTACAACAAGTGATATACATCTTTTAGAGAAACTATGTGATCTTATCAAAAATACAAGCCTCTGTGGGCTTGGTATGACTATGCCCAATCCTGTTATAAGCACTATGCACTACTTTAGGGATGAATATCTTGCCCATATTCATGACAAGGTCTGCCCTGCAGGGGTCTGTAATATTAAAGGAGGTCGAAAATGCTAATGAAGAAGATATCCCAAATACAGACCCTTGTGATAGATGGCAAGGAGGTTGGTGGTAGGAGTGATGAGACTATACTCCAGGTTGCAAGGGAAAATGATATATTTATTCCTACTTTGTGCCATCTTGATGGTTTGAGCGAATACGGTGGTTGTAGATTGTGCATAGTTCAGGTCAAGGGATTACCGAGGCTTGTCCCTTCATGCACGACGCTGGTTAGAGAAGGGATGGAGGTAACTACAAACTCTGAAGAGATTATTGAATATCGCAAGGGTATCCTGTCCCTGCTATTTGCTGAGAGAAATCACGTCTGCTCTGTATGTGTGTCAAATGGGCATTGTGAATTACAATGGCTTGCCCTTAAGATGGGGATTACACATGTTGAATTTCCCTATATATATCCCAAGATGCCTGTAGATGCCACACACGACCGTTTTATTGCAGACCACAACAGGTGTGTACTATGTGGTAGATGCGTGAGGGTGTGTCATGAGGTTGAAGGTGCCCATACAAAGGATGTTATGGGCAGGGGGATTACATCGAGGGTCATAACTGATCTGATGAATAAGTGGGGGGAGTCAAAGACATGCACAGGCTGTGGGAAGTGTGTCCATGTATGTCCAACAGGTGCATTGAGTGAGAAGGGTAAATCCGTCGCAGAGATGGAAAAGAGAAGACAATTCTTGCCGTATCTCAAACGTATGAGAGAGAGGAGTTAAGACAATGCAAAAGGTCAAGTTTGCTACAATATGGCTTGATGGTTGTTCGGGATGTCATATGTCTCTGCTTGATATAGATGAGAGACTAATAGATGTTTTTTCAAAGGTAGAAGTTGTTTATGGACCGCTTGTCGATTACAAAAAGTTTCCATCTGGGGTTGATGTTACATTTGTAGAGGGTGCGGTTAGCAGTGATGAGGATGTGGAAAAGATATTAGAGATTAGAAATAAGACGAAGGTATTGGTTTCATTTGGGGATTGTGCGGTTACATCAAACATCCCGGGGATGAGAAACTATTATAAGATTAAAGACCTTATGCAGAGGGCTTATGATGATAACGCTGAGATAAAGGATAGATTCCCAAGGGTAGGCATCCCACACCTCATCTCTCATTCAAGACCAATCCACGAGTTTGTAACAGTTGATGTGTTTTTACCCGGCTGTCCACCTCCTGCAGATGTTATACACTATGTGATAATGGAACTCGTTGAAGGAAGGATTCCCAACTTAACTGGCAGAACCCGATTTGGACAGTAAGAGGTTCATAAATGAAGACAAAAAAGGCAGGCAAAAAGAAGGCATTAGAGTCAACAAAGGAGGAGGCAATGTCTAAGGAATTAGTCATAGAACCAATTACGAGGATTGAGGGACATGGTAAGGTTACAATATTTCTTGATGACGACAATGATGTCAAGGATGCAAGGTTTGCAGTTACACAGTTTAGAGGGTTTGAAAAGTTTGTTGAGGGGCGTCCTTTTACAGAGATGCCATCTATAGTTGAAAGAATATGTGGCATCTGCCCCGTAAGCCACTCACTTGCAGCCTCAAAGGCATGTGATGCTATATTGGGTGTGAGGATACCAGGTCCTGCAAAAAAGATAAGGAGATTACTAAATTGTGGTGAATTTATCCAATCTCATGCATTAAGCTTTTTTCATCTGTCATCACCTGATCTACTACTCGGGTTTGACCGCAACCCACAGGAGAGAAACATCGTCGGAATTATAAAATCAAATCCAGAACTTGCGAGGTCTGGGATAAGGCTTAGACAGATAGGCGGTCATATAGTGGAGTGGCTTGGTAAAAAGAGGGTGCATCCAGCATGGGTGGTCCCAGGCGGTGTAAACGAGCCCTTATCTGTAGAACATAGGGATATGATGTTGAAGGAACTTCCAGAGGCTTTGGAGATTATTCAGAAAACCTTGAGATTTTTCAAGGGTATGATAGAGGATTTCAGAAACGAGATAAGAACCTTTGGCAACTTCCCATCCATGTTTCTCGGCCTTGTTGATGCAAATGGAAATTGGGAGATCACCGATGGATATCTCCGTTTTATAGATTCTCGAGGGCAGATAGTTGCAGATATGGTAGAGCCTGCAAGATATAAAGAGTTTATAGGCGAGGCAGTTGAGGAGTTTTCATACCTAAAATCACCATTTTTTAAGCCAATAGGTTATCCGAATGGTATATATAGAGTAGGACCTCTTGCGAGACTCAATGTGTGTAATGGTTTTTCTACTCCACTTGCAAATAGGGAATGGGCTGAATTTAGAGATCTTGAGAGAGGACCTGTGCTCAGTTCCTTCCACAATCACTATGCCCGACTTATAGAGATACTTGCTGTCATAGAGATGGAAGAGCAGTTATTAAACGATCCCGAGATACTTGACCCGCATATCAGGGCACATGCCAGTGTCAATGAAAACGAAGGGGTAGGTTGTGTAGAGGCACCCAGAGGCACTCTCTTCCACCATTATAGGGTAACTAAAGAGGGTTTGATGCAGTGGGCTAACATGATTGTTGCAACTGGCAATAACAATCTTGCCATCAATCAGAGTGTTTTGCAGGTAGCCCAGCACTATATCAAGGGTAAAGAAATTACAGAGTCCATGATAAACAGGATTGAGGCAGTGATAAGGGCCTATGACCCATGTCTTAGCTGCTCCACACATGCTATAGGGCAGATGCCTTTGGTTATAACCCTGATAGACGGTGCAGGTAATATTATAAACGAGGTAGTCAGACAATAAAAAATATA